>DZBP01000011.1:0-31943 GCA_022729915.1 Draconibacterium orientale
CATGGTGATTATTATAGTTTGTATTCAAATTTAATAAATGTAAATGTAAGTGAAAATGAATTGGTAGGAGAAGGGCAGGAGATAGGCATTATTTTTACAGATAAATTTGAAGACAATTCGAGCATTTTAAAATTTCAATTGTGGGAAAAAAAGGAAAAACTTAATCCCGAAGAGTGGTTGATTGATTTTTAAGCATTAGTGCTATTTTATTTGGAGTAAACCTTTTCTAAATGAATAAATTTTAAGCACTTGGCGAAACAAAATATACAATTTAATTGGTTTAAAACTCGAAAGTGAGAAAAATTGAATTTAAGAATTACGGTATGAACGAGAAAAATATAATATATAGCCGATTGGATAAATTTATATCCGATTATTACAAAGTGCAATTGTTGAGAGGTTTTATTTTAACCTTAACATTTGTGGTTTTGCTTTTTTTGTTGGTTGTGTTGGGTGAATTTTTTTTCAATTTTTCATCTGCTACTCGAACTGTTTTATTTTATTTTTTATTGTTTTTTTATTTGGCTTTGTTTTTTTATTTTATTCTTTTGCCTACATCAAAAGTTATTAAATTGAGCAAAGGATTATCGTATAAAGAGGCTGCTCAAATAATATCTGGCAAATTTTTAGGTATCAACGACAAGTTGATTAATTTGTTGGAACTTATAGGATTAGAGAGCAAAACTCAGTATTCAAAGGCACTTACAGTCGCTTCGATTGACCAAAAGACCAGCGAGCTTCAAAATTTTCAATTTACAGAGGCTTTAGACAGAAAGAAAAATTTTGAATTTTTAAAATACCTAGGTTTGGTTTTGTTTGCTTTTGTGGTGATTTTAATTTTCAAGCCTCAGGTCATTACTCAAAGTGCAACACATTTGATAAATTATAAAAAAGAATTTACTTACACACCAGAGCTTATTTTTGAAATTCAAAATTCAAATTTAAATGTAGAAAAAGGAAAAGACTTTAAACTGGAAGTGAAAGTAAGCGGTGATTTTTTACCAGCCAACTTAAAAGTTAACTTTAGCGGAAACAGTTTTTTTATGGAAAAAGTGGACGCCAATTTGTATTCTTACGAACTAAAAAACCTTAACAATTCGCTCGAATTGTTTTTTAGTAGTGGCAAATTTAGTTCTAAAACTTACAAATTAAACGTATTACCTACGCCTTTAATCAATAATTTGAACATTTCAATTGTTCCTCCAAGTTACACAGGCGAAGAGCCAAAAATTTTTAATAATGTAGGTGACTTAACTTTACTCTCTGGAAGCATCGTAAAATGGGAAATTGAAACCAACAGTGCTGATGCCTTATTTTTCAATTTTTCGGATTCATTATTGGTTAAAGCTGCTCGCAATGCTGATGTTTTTAGCTATACCAAACGCTTTGTAAAAAGTGCTGAATATGCTATTTCTGTGAAGAACAATTATTTTGATAAATCGAATTTACTCAAATTTTCTATAAAAGTAATTCCTGATTTGTTTCCTTCAATATCGTTAGAAAAATTGAATGATACTACAAATTATTCGATTGTACATTTTAGAGGTAATATCAACGATGATTATGGTTTTTCGGATTTAAAGTTTAATTATTTGATAATAGAAGATGATAAAAAAGGGAAATTGAACTCACTCAAAGTAGATTTTAATAAGAATTTGAAATCACAAACTTATTATTTTTCGTTCGATTTTGGTTCGTTAAATCTCAAACCCGAACAAAACATCGAATTTTATTTTTCGGTTTTGGACAACGACAAGCCGAATGGTTTTAAAGAAAGTAAAACCGTTTCAGAGTTTTTTACTGTACCTTCTAAACAAGCATTAGATGCTTTTGAGAATGCCAAAAGCGAAGAAATTAAATCAAAAACAGAGAAAAGTGCTGAGTTAATTGACCAATTGCAAAAAGACATTGAAAAACTTAAAAAGAATTTAGTTGACGAAAAAACCTCGAATTGGGAAAAAACAAAAATGTTGAACGACATTAATAAGAAAAATGAGGAATTAAAGGATTTATTAAAGCAAATTTCGGAAGAAAATAAGGCAAAAAATGAGTTTAAAAATTCATTTTCCGAATCGCAAGAAGAGATGCTTCAAAAGCAAGAAGAGATACAACGATTGCTAGAAGAATTGATGACCGATGAATTGCGAGAATTGATGGAACAAATTGAGCAGCTCGAAAAAGAAATGAACGATGAGCAAATGAAGGAGCTTACCGAAAAAATGGATATGACTTATAAAGACTTGGAGCAACAATTGGACAGAAATTTAGAACTTTTGAAGCGTTTTGAAGTAGAACAAAAAGTAGAAGAAGCATCACAAGAACTGAATGAATTAGCCAAAGACCAAAAGGAATTGGCTGAAAAAATGGACGATAAGAATATATCAAAAGAAGAAGCTTTGAAGCAACAAGAGGAATTAAAACAAGATTTAAAACGCATAGAAGAAAAATATGAAAAAGCCAATGAGTTGAATCAAGATTTGAAAAAAAGTTTTAACCTCGAAGATTTTAAGCAAGATTTTGAAAATATTCAGCAAGAAATGCAAAATTCAGAACAAAATTTAGGCGACGATAAAAAAAGTAAAGCCGGAAAATCTATGCAGAAATCTTCTCAAGAAATGGAGCAACTTTCGCAAAAAATGCAACAAATGATGCAGAAAAATTCGATGGAGCAAGCTGGCGAAGACATTGAAAGTATGCGTTTGATGTTAAAAAACTTGGTTATATTTTCAAAATCTCAAGAAGATTTGATGCAACGATTTACTAAAGTTGCAAATTTAGACCCTAAATTTGCTCAATATGTAAACGAACAAAATAAATTGAAGGACGATTTTGTAATAATAAAAGACTCTTTGCAAGCACTTTCAAAGCGTGTGGTTCAAATTGATAAAGCGGTTTCGACAGAATTAAAAGCCATTGATTATGAAATGGAGCAAACAATTGCAGCTTTGGAAGATTCACGTAGAGCAGGATATAAAAAACGCCAGCAAACAATAATGACTTCTGCAAATAACTTAGCCTTGCTAATGTCAGAGATTATTGATTCAATGCAGGAACAAATGAACAATTCATCGGGAAGCGGCAGCAGCAAAAACAAATCGAAGAAACAAAAACCAACAATGGGCGAAATGCAAGACATGCAGCAAAGCCTTAAAAAAATGATGGAAAATTACCTTGAAAGTTTAAAACAAGGTAAAGTCGGAAAAAAACAAACCGAAGGTTTAGGTAAAATGCTAGCTAAGCAAGAAGTCATGAAAAAAATGCTTCAAGATATGAAAAACTCAGGTTCTACTGGAACAAAAACTCAAGAATACTTGAAAGAGATTGAAAAAATGATGAACGAAACGGAGAATGAATTAATAAATCGCAACATAAATTCTATGACAATTGAGCGTCAACAAAAAATAATGGACAAACTTTTGGAAGCCGAAGAAAGCGAAAGAGAAAAAGATAAAGAAAAAGAGCGAAAATCGAATGAAGCCAAAGACCATAAAATTTCGACTCCCGAGTATTTTAAAGATGCAAATTTTAATAAAAATTCAGTTAAAGAAGAATTGGAACTTAATTCGATAAAATTGAATCACTATTATAACGAATTGTATAAAAATTATATAAATTCACTTGAAAATTAATTTTAAGAAATTACGCAATAATCATATTTTATATGAAAAAAGAAATAATATTTTTTTCGGAACGTTCAAACATTAACATAGTTGAACAATTAGTTGATGAACTTTCGGAGGAATTTCAAATAAGCCCGGAGCTGTACGGAAACATCTTGGTATGTGTAGTTGAGGCTACTCGAAATGCTATCATTCACGGTAACAGACTAGACCCTCACAAACAGGTTTTTATTGTAGTAGAAAAAGAGGAAAATCAAATATCATTTCATTTTCGCGACGAAGGTTCTGGATTTGATTTTGAAAATATTCCAGACCCAACTGCACCCGAAAATTTAGAAAAGCCTTTTGGACGTGGCATTTTTTTGATAAAACATTTAGCAGACGCTACTGAATTTTTCAAAAGCGGAACAGAAATTAAATTTTCATTTCAATTAAATTAAAATACATTGATAGAGTTTTTTCAAGAAGATACTTCGTTTGCGTTGCCTAACGAAGAAAAGGTTATTGATTGGATAACCCAAATTGTAGAGCTGTATGACAAAGAGGTGGCAGAAATAAATATCTATTTCTGTTCAGACGATTATTTACTTGCAATTAATAGAAGCGAGTTAAACCATGATTATTATACCGATGTAATTACGTTTGATAATTGCATTGATAATTTAATTTTTGGTGACATTTATATAAGTATTGATAGGGTAGAGGAGAATGAAAAGAGTTTTTCAGATGGAAAATATCCTGAAATTTTGCGCATTATAGCTCATGGCATATTGCATTTGTTGGGTTATAAAGACAAAGCGCCTAATGAGAAAGTTATAATGACCGAAAAAGAGAATTTGGCTCTTGATTTTTTCTCAAAAATGTAATGTTTCTTAAAAATAACGAGCATTAAAAGAGCAAGCTTCTACGCTTGCTTTAATGTTTTAGTAAAAGTTATTGTTTGAAAAACGAAAAAATAACAAATAGAAGATAGAATACGATGCAAGAATATGATGTAATTGTAGTAGGTGGCGGGCATGCGGGTTGTGAAGCTGCTGCTGCTGCTGCAAATTTAGGTTCTAGTACATTGTTGATTACAATGGATATGACCAAATTTGGAAGTATGTCGTGCAATCCAGCTATTGGTGGAATTGCAAAAGGACAAATTGTAAGAGAAATTGACGCTTTGGGTGGTTACACTGCTTTGATAACCGATAAAAGTAGTATTCAATTTAGAATGCTAAATAAATCAAAAGGACCCGCTATGTGGAGTCCACGCTCGCAATGTGATAGAACTGTTTTTTCGCTTGAATGGCGTAGAATGTTAGAAAGTACGAAAAATCTGGATTTTTGGCAAGATGCTGTAACCTCTGTTTTGATAGAGAATAATCAAATAAAAGGAGTAAAAACTGCTTTGGGTGTTGAATTTTTAGCAAAAGCAGTTGTTCTTACTAACGGAACTTTTTTGAATGGTTTGATGCATGTTGGCAAAAATCAAGTAAAAGGTGGGCGAGCGTCAGAACCGGCATCATATGGATTGTCTGACCAATTGCTCGAAGCCGGATTTGTAGTTAAACGAATGAAGACGGGTACACCTGTTCGTATTGATGGTCGTTCTATCGATTTTTCGAAGATGCAAGAACAAAAAGGAGATGAAATTGTCGAAACATTTTCGTTTATGTCTGATGCCAGTAAGCATTTGCCACAAAAAAGTTGTTATATAGTTTATACTTCTACTAACGTACACAATCAATTGCGTTTAGGATTGAAAGATTCTCCATTGTTTAGTGGAACTATTAAAGGTGTTGGTCCTAGATATTGCCCAAGTATAGAAGATAAAATAGTAACTTTTGCTAGCAAAGACAAGCATCAATTGTTTTTAGAACCAGAGGGTTTGGAAACAAATGAGTTTTATTTGAATGGATTTTCTTCTTCGTTAGCTCTAGATGTGCAATTTTCTGCTCTTCGTAAGATAGAAGGCTTAGAGGAGTGCAAGATTTTTAGACCGGGTTATGCTATCGAATATGATTATTTTGACCCTACACAATTGCATCATTCGCTTGAAACTAAACAAGTGGCAAACTTATTTTTTGCTGGACAAATAAACGGAACTACCGGTTACGAAGAAGCCGCAGCACAAGGATTAATGGCTGGAATTAATGCACATCAAAAGATTAATGATAAAGAGGCTTTTGTATTGCAACGTGATGAAGCCTATATTGGTGTTTTGATTGACGATTTGGTTACAAAAGGAGTAGATGAGCCTTATCGAATGTTTACCTCTCGTGCCGAATATCGCATATTGTTACGACAAGATAATGCCGATGCAAGGCTTACACCAAAGGGTTTGGAGTTAGGTTTGGTAAAAGCATATAGACAAGAGGTTTTTGATAAAAAGATGAATTCGGTAAATCGCTTGGTCGAATTTGCTGAGGATTTTAGTGTGAAGCCTGAATATATAAATGAGTATTTGCTTTTAAAAGAGACTACAGAGTTAAAACAGGCTGTTAAATTAAAAACGATTTTGTTGCGTACGCAAGTTTCTTTTTATGAGTTGTTGGATATTATAACCCCTTTGCTGAAGTTAAAGGAGAATTTAGAATTACAAACGAAAGAGGTTTTTGATGCAGCTGAAATATTAATAAAATACGAAAGCTACATTGAGCGTGAACGTTTGGTGGCGGATAAAATTAAACGGCTTGAGCATGTATTTATACGTGAAGATTTCGATTATTCTAAATTAGGTTCTCTTTCTACTGAAGCTACTCAAAAACTAACTAGAATAAAACCTAAAACTATTGGGCAAGCGTCGCGTATAAGTGGTGTTTCGCCTTCTGATATAAATGTGTTGTTGGTTTACTTAGGTCGGTAGTGTATAAATAAATATAAATATGTTCCACGTGGAACATATTTATGTTGGAGTTTGATTTTGTATCTCCTTGTTTTGGAGGTTGTTGTGTGTTTTGATTGTGGTGTGTTTTTGTTGTGTGTTTTTGAGTCTGCTAAAATTTTATGAGTTTGTTCCACGTGGAACATTTTGATTTCTTTTCTTTTTTGATATTTCTTTTCGATGGATTCTCTTGAAAATAAAATTAGTTTGCTTCCTGATTTGCCAGGTGTGTATTTGTTTTTCGATTCTGAAAAACAGATAATATATGTGGGCAAATCGAAATCTTTGCGAAAGCGTGTTTCTTCTTATTTTAGCAAAACACTCGATAGAAATAAAACTCGTGTTCTTGTAAGTAAAATTACCGATTTGGATTTTATTGTGGTCGATACGGAAGAAGAGGCTTTGTTGTTGGAAAATAATCTAATTAAAGAATATCAGCCTCGGTATAATATTTTGTTGAAAGATGACAAAACTTACCCATGGATAGTTGTAAAGAATGAGCGTTTTCCGCGTGTTTTTATGACACGTGAATACGAGGAAGATGGTTCCGTTTATTTTGGTCCTTATACATCAGTTCGTATGGTTCGTACTTTGTTGGATTTGGTTCGTAAGTTGTATAAATTGAGAACTTGTCGCTTTGAATTGTCTTCCAAAAACATAGAGCAATCAAAATTCAAAGTTTGTCTAGATTTTCATATCGGCAATTGTAAAGCACCTTGCGTTGGGAATTATTTAGTTGATGCTTATAATTCCGATGTTTCGGATATTAAAAAGATTTTAAAAGGGAATTTAAATGGATTGCTTGATGTTTTGCACAAAACAATGTTAACTCATGCTTCTGTTTTGGAGTTTGAGAAAGCAAATGAAGTAAAAGAAAAAATAGAATTGTTGAAAAACTATCAAAATAAATCAACTGTAGTGAGTCAAACTATTAGTGATGTAGATGTATTTACCACCATTGAAGAGGTTGATTTTGTGTATGTGAATTTTATGCATCTTGTGCAAGGTTCTATAGTGCAACTTTCTAGTATCGAGGTGAAGAAAAAGCTCGACGAAACGATGGTCGATGTTTTGGAATTGGTTATTTTGCATTTGCGTGAAAAATTTAAAAGCACTTCAAAAGAAATAGTCTTAAGTTTTTTGCCAGAATTTTCAATTCCATCTACTTTTTATACTGTTCCACAACGAGGCGATAAATTGAAATTACTGGAACTTTCGGAGAAAAATTTACGCTATTTTATAATTGAAAAGAAAAAACGTAGGGAAAATTTGAATCCGAAAAAGAATTCTGACCGAATATTAACTACATTAAAGCAAGATTTGAATTTGTCGGAGTTGCCAGTTCGTATAGAATGTTTTGATAATTCAAACATACAAGGCACTAATCCTGTGGCAGCTTGCGTTGTTTTTGAAGATGCAAAGCCTAAGAAAAGTGAATACCGCCATTTTAATATAAAAACGGTTGTGGGTGCAAATGATTTTGCTTCAATGAAAGAAGTTGTACATCGACGATATAAACGTATGCTTGATGAAAATAAGCCTTTACCTCAATTAATTATAATCGATGGAGGAAAAGGTCAATTGAGTTTTGCTTACGATGCACTTAAAGAATTGTCGTTAGAAGCAAAAATTCCGATTATTGGAATCGCAAAACGTTTAGAAGAAATATATTTTCCGTTTGATAGTGTTCCTTTGTATCTAGATAAAAACTCTGAAAGCCTTAAATTGATTCAGAAATTAAGAAATGAAGCACATCGTTTTGGTATTACTTTTCACAGAAATAAACGTTCAGGACAGTTTTTGACTTCAGAGTTGAATACAATAAAAGGAGTGGGAGAGAAGTCTATTCAAAAATTATTGCAAGCCTTTAAAACTATCGAAAATATAAAAAAGGCAAACATTTTGGAATTATCTGAGCATGTAAATAAAAAGCAAGCAGAAATAATTTTTGTTTATTTTCAAAATAATTAGCCTTTTGAATTATAGTTGACGCTCAATGTTTGCATGTTATTGAATATTGAAGTAGTTGTAATATAAGTAAGTAATAAATCAAAATTAATTGTATGTTTTATTTTATCAAGCGATTAAAAAATATTTGATTACAAAAATGGTTGCTCTTAATACAATCGCACTGATGCTTATTTATCCATTAAGGTTTCTGTTTTTATTGTCGAGAGTTTCTTCTATAGGTAAGCTAAAGAAGAATGTAGATCCAACGTTTTCTTTTGAAATGTAATTTAATTCAGAATTGTAGATATTTAGTATCCCTTTTGCAATAGAAAGCCCCAATCCACTACCTTCGTTTTCTCTTTTCAAAAATACACTTCCTTTTGTGAAGCTTTTAAAAATATCTTTTTGTGCTTTTTCTTTGATTCCACAACCTGTATCTTTTACAAAAAACTGAATTGTATTATCCTCATGCAGTCTAGCTCCTAAAGTTATACTCCCCTGTGTTGTAAAATTAATTGCATTTGAAACTAGAATTGTTAATACTTGCTTCATTCTAAATAAATCTGCATTTATTTTCAGTGTTTTCACGCAAGTTGGAACTGAAAGAGAAAATACAATATTTTTGCTTTTGTCTTTTAGAATTCTGTTGTTGTTCAAAATGTAAATTTCGTTGAGTAAGTTGCTAACCGAAATTAATTCGTCTTTAGTAACTATGCTGTTTGTTTCTATTTTTGAAACATCAATAATATCTTCAATTAATGTTAGAAGTCTTTTTGCATTTTTGTTAGCAATGGAAGCAAATTTTATAACTTTATCTGGTTGCAAATCGGGTATTTGAAGCAAGTCTGTGAAACCAATAATTGAATTCATTGGAGTTTTAATTTCGTGCGAAAGATTTGCTAAAAAAATGGATTTTAGAGTTTCAGTATCTTTTGTACTTTTCTTTATCGCTTTTTTTATTTTCTTTTTACTTTTAGAAATTTTTTCTTTTAGTTTGGAATTTTTAGAGTTTATTTTTTCTTGTTTCAGAATATGCTCTATGTTTGCAACAAAGTTTAAGTCTGAAATGATTTCTCCATTTGTGTCGAAATTATTATTTGAGCACGAATAGATTAACATTTTCTTATTTTTTGAGTATGGAAAAATAAGTAAAAGCTGATATAATTGAGAAGAAGTTTTGGGAAATCTTATTAATTTAAAACTTTTAGTGTCAGTATCTATTTCGTTATTAACTAGTGTATTAAAGTATTTGTGTTTTTCTATTTCTTCTTTATTTTCAATAAATAATTTGTTTTTATGTAAAACAGAAACATAGAAATCTTTGTGTTTTAAATTGGCTGTTAAAATGTTTTTTATGATTGATAGAGAAACATTACTTACTTCTAAAAATAAATTATTAGATATATTTATTTCTTTTTTCATTAAGTGGCTTGCCTAATTTTATTAACACAAAGATTTCTTCTTGTTTTGCTTAATTAACCGTAGTAAGCTAGATATGTGGCGAATAAAGCCATAACTACGGCTAAAACTTTTAATAAAATTCTAATTTTCATTTTTTTTTGTTTTTATAAAGTATAATAATTTGCGACAAATATATACTTTTTTTTTAGAATAATTAACTTTATGAAAGTTTTTTTTTATTTTTTTTTACATTTCATAAAAAGGATTTAATTGTTTTGTGTTAATTTACTTTGCTGTACTTTTTTTTTTTTTTTACAATGAATAAAATCTTATTTTAAAATGCTTAAAATGTGAAAAAAACTTTAAATCTTTTAGCAAAATAGTTATCTTTGTGCTTTATTTTTTTCAATTCATAGTTTAAGTGAATTGTCTAAATATGTTTTTAATGATTTGTTATTTAATACTATAATGGCTAACGCAATTACAAACTTATCGTTTATTCCACAAGATACAGTTCCTCAAGTACTGCATAGAACTACAAATATGCATCTTAAAAAGCAAGATATACCTTTAATAGATACTGTTGATCATAAAAAAATAGATACTTTAGGCTATTTCTTTCACAAGCTTGTGATTGAGAAACCTTCACCAGACGCTATTTTATTCAATGCAGTTTCCGATGCACCAGAGTTTTTTGTGGATAGTGTAATCTTAGCTCAACGCAAAGAACTGACTACTCATTACGACGAATTTAAGTATTACATGAAAAATATCAATCACAGACCCGATTCAAAGTTTTCTGGGTCAAAAGATTGGATTTCATTGGTTTTATTTGTTATAGCTATTTTTTTGCTAATTACTAAACGCATCAAAGGTAATTTTTTGAGCCTTTTAACTCAAGTAGCACTAAAGTATAGAGAATTTACGAAGAGTGCAAGCAGTACCAATGTGGCTGATATTAATGTAAGTAACTTACTTTCGGTTGTATATATATTTTCGGTATCATTGCTCATCTATTTAATATTTGAGTTTTTTAATTATTTTTTTCTTTTAAAAACATTCTACTTTTTTTTCTTTTTGGTAGCTTTTATTTTCCTTTTGTTGTTATTAAAACGCATATTAATCTACTTAAGTGGCTTCTTTTTGTCGCAAAAAGACCTTGCTTTTAAGTACAATAAGAACATTCAGTTGTTCAATAACACGCTAGGACTCTTAATTATTCCCTTTATTTTAGCTATACCATTTGTTGAAGAAGTATATATTAAGTTTTTAATTTACAGCTCTATATCATTGATTGTACTTTTTTATTTAATACGGATTTTACGTTCAGTGAAAATTTTTATTGAATATAATGTTTCAATATTCTATATGATTTTGTATCTTTGCACCCTCGAAATATTACCTAATTTGCTTATGTATAAAATATTGGAAATGTTTTATACCCGTTTAGTGTAATAGAAAAGTAAAGAAAGTATTCATTAAATTAAATCTTGGCGGTTTGAAAATAAAAAGAATATTAGTTTCGCAGCCTAAGCCGGATACAGATAAGTCGCCTTATTTTGATTTGGCAGAAAAGAATAACGTAATTGTAGATTTTAGACCTTTTATTCATGTCGAACCCGTTTCGGCAAAAGAGTTTAGACAGCAAAAAATTAATTTGCTAGAGCATACTGCTGTTATTTTTACCAGCAAAACTGCAATAGATCATTTTTTTAGAATTGCTGAAAGTCTTCGATTAGTGATTCCAAATACAATGAAATACTTTTGTATTTCAGAAGCTGCAGCCCATTATTTGCAAAAATATATAGTTTATCGAAAACGTAAAATTTTTGTAAGTACCGGAAAATTTGATGATTTAGCCGATGAACTAGCAAAGCACAAAGGTGAAAATTTCTTTTTGCCTTTATCGGATCCGCATAAACCCGAAATTCCGCGCAAGTTCAATAAAATGAAAATAAAGTATTCTAAAGCAATACTTTATAGAACGGTTAGCAGCGATTTATCTGACTTGAAAGATGTAAATTACGACATACTTGTTTTTTACAGTCCATCAGGAATAGCTTCTTTATTTCATAATTTTCCAGACTTTAAGCAGAATAATACGCGCATTGCTACTTTTGGGAACTCTACACTTAAAGCTGTAAAAGATGCCGGTTTGTCAGTAGATATTAAAGCACCTGCACCACAAGCCCCATCAATGACTATGGCTTTAGAAAATTTCATAAGAAAAGAGAATAAGCCTTAGTGTACGTTTTTTTTAAAATCACGTAAATTATTAGAATAAAAGATATTGCACTGGTTAGCAATATCTTTTATTGCGTTATATAGGAGTCTTGTCTTTTAATTTTCTGTAGTTATTTGGCGTATTTTCTTACAACAAAAATCCATAAAACGAAAATTCTAACGTTAATGAAATCAAATTTTGGCATTGACAAAAATGAAAAACTTAAGCTTAAACGCGAAATAACATCTATTTTTAAAGATGGAAAGCATTTATATGCCGGAAATTTTCGATTTATTTGGAACTTTGCTCTTTTTGAAATGCCTTTTCCTGTTCGATTAGGAGTTAGCGTTCCCAAGCGAAACATCAAAAGCGCCGTAAAGCGCAACTTAATGAAGCGTAGAATGCGCGAGGTTTATCGTTTGAATAAGCATCTTCTTTTTGAACAATTGCAAGGTCTTGAAATTCAAATTATTTTGATGATAGTATATAAAGGCGACAATCCTATATCATTTCAAAAAATTGAAAATGATTTATTACTTGGATTTCAAAAACTTACTAAGCGAATTAGCCAAACTCAAAAGCCAATAATGGATAATGTAAGTTAAATTTTTTTAGACAAACAATTTTATTTTTTTTTAAGGTTATGATTCTTCTAAACTACTTGTCCAAGTTTGTGAGCTTTATTTTTATAGCTATAATACGATTTTATCAAATTGTTATTTCGCCTTGGACACCTGCAACTTGCAGATATACACCTACTTGTTCTACTTATAGCATTCAAGCATTACGAAAACATGGACCCATTAAAGGTTTTTATTTGTCGGTAAAAAGAATTCTATCCTGCAATCCTTGGGGCGGACATGGAAACGACCCTGTTCCTGAAAAATTTTCATTCCGTAAAGTTATTCACAATCACGAGCATTCTATTGAGGCTGAGCACACTCACACGTCTGATTGTACACAGGAGCCTGAGCACAACTTTTCTGTAACAAATGAATCAATTTAATCTATTACAGCTAGTTCATTTTTTTTAAAATTTCAAAAAATCAATTCCTTTTATTAACTTTACATTTGCTATTTTGCATTTTATTTAACAAAAAAAAATGTTTTTTTTTCATTTTTATATACCATTTTTTCGTTTTATTACGTTTTATTTTTAAGTGTAAATGTCTGTGAAATAGTTGTTCATACGGATTAATTAAAATATTACTATCAATAAATCTTTTCTTTAAAAAATTTAATTTATTATGATGAAATTAGCTAAAAAACGATGGCTTTATTTAAGCATTGTATTTGCATTTTTATTTTTGAGTCTTTCAGCATTTCACTTTTATGACGATGACGATGATTTTGAAATCTCAAAAAACCTCGAAATATATTATACGCTCATTCGAGAGTTGAATATTTATTATGTAGATAAACCCGATATAGGAAAGCTTATAACTGAGAATATCAATAATTTGCTTAAAGGTCTCGACCCTTATACTGTTTATATTCCTGAAACTCGAATAGAAGACTACAAAGTAATGTCAACTGGCGAATATGGCGGAATTGGCGCTCTGATAAGTATTCGACAAGAGAAAGTGTTAATTACAGGCTTGTATCAAGATTCTCCTGCAAGCGAAGTCGGTTTGCAAGTAGGTGATGAAATTGTTGAAATTTCTGGAAAAAAAATGACTAAGATAACAATGTACGAAATTGGCGATTTACTCAAAGGAGCAGCCAATACAATGTTAACTATCAAGATAAAACGATTCAACGAAAAGGAAATAAAATCGTACAATTTAAGCAGAAAAGACATTAAAATTAAAAATGTTCCATTTTATGACATGCTAAATGATAACGTTGGCTACATTAAGCTAACCGGCTTTACTTACGATGCCGCAGACGAAGTCAATGCTGCATTTGTAAAGCTTAAAGAACAAGGTATGAAGCACTTAGTGTTCGATTTGCGTGATAATCCGGGTGGCTTACTAGTAGAGGCAGTAAAAATAGTAAATTTGTTTGTGAAAAAAAATGAACTCGTGGTTAAAACAATCGGACGAGTTGAACAATGGAACCACAGCTTTAAAACCATCGACGAACCTCTTGATACACTTATGAATGTAGTCGTTTTAGTTAATAGTATGTCAGCATCTGCTTCCGAAATTGTATCTGGCGCTTTGCAAGATTTAGATAGAGCCGTTATTTTGGGCGAAAAAACTTTTGGCAAAGGTTTAGTACAAGCCACGCGCCCATTAATTTACAATTCGCAACTAAAATTAACTACTGCTAAATATTACATTCCGAGTGGCAGATGCATTCAAGCGCTCGATTATTCGCATCGCAACCCAGACGGAAGCGTAGGAAATATTCCTGATTCATTGATTAGCCCTTTTAAAACTCGAAAAGGTAGAGTTGTTTACGATGGTGGTGGTGTAAATCCTGATGTAAAAGTGATTTCTCAAAAAGAAAGCGTATTACTTGAGCAGTTAGTAGAACAATATGTTTTGTTCGATTTTGTTACTAATTTTGTAGCCGAAAATAAACCAAATTATCCCGACCTTGCTTCAATAGAAAAGCAAACCAATTTGTTCAGCGAATTTGTTAAATTTGCTCAAAACAATGGATTTAAGTACAAAACAAAGCGCGAAGAGCAGCTAAACAAATTGATAGAAATAGCAAAGGAAGAAAAAACATACAATGAAATAGAAGGCGAAATTCTTAGTTTGCAACGCAAATTAGAACATAATTTGGAAAAAGATTTGCGAAAATTCGAAAATGAAATTACAACACTTTTGCAAATAGATTTAGCTTCACGTTTTTTCTATCAAAATGGCGAAATTGAGCAAATGCTTAGAAACGATTCACAACTTGAAGAAGCAATGCAACTTGTTGTAAATCAACAGAAAATGAATGAAATATTGAATTAAATTTTATATTTTTAGTACTGTAGAATTACAGCCAGTTTTTATAATTTCAAATTATAAAACTGGCTGTTTGTGTTCATTTTGAGGTGAAACACATAACTAAATAGAATATTCAATCTTAATTAGTTTTCAAATGAATCCATCAATTTTTTTTACCTAATTTTCACGTTTTAGCCCAATTTACTTTTACTTTTCTTTTTTTTTATGCTTCTACCAACATATTTTTAGAGCAACAGTACTGCATTATTTTCACTAAATCTTCCTTTTTTATTTCAAAATAAAAGCTAAAAAAAACCATTTAAAATGTGTTTTACCCTTGATATAAGCACTTGAACATTTTTTATCAAAAGATTTTTTATTTTTTTTAATGCCTATTTACTTTTTGGCTTATCAAAAAGTAAATTTAATGCTCATTTTTTTAAAAATGGAATTGTCTTAAAGTTTAAATTTATCAATTTTTTATAAAATACCTTTTTAATAATAAGTTAGCTAGCTTTGCTATTTTTTTTGCACAGAAAAAAGCAAAATGTTAAAAAAATAGTAGAATTTTAGATTTTAAGTTAAATACATAAATAATTTTAAGCCTCGTTTGTTCCTATTTTTGAAAATATTTTTAAGCTAATTTAGATTCTAGCTCCGCCTAAATCTTTGAAATTTAAAATAATTTATTCAAAAACGAAATTTCCAAAGTTCATTTTTATCTGTGTTTTTTCATTAATTTTATTCAATTAAACTGCTATAATTTGTATTAAATCAAAACTTTAAATTTTTTAATAAAGTAATACTTTAAATCAAAAATAAGTATTACAATAAAAATAGGCATTCTGACTTAAAGTATTTGTTTTTTTGAAATCAATTTTATTAAATTTGTTTTGTAATTAAGATTTAATTAATTCAATTTAAATATATGAAAAATAGGATATTAATACTAGGTCTTTTGGTTATAGCTTTTGCAATTGTAAATTTGTTTTTTTACAAAGTAGAGAAGCCTATGGTTAAATATACAGTGAACAATTCTTTTCCTGTTGTTTCTGGCGATACGCTAAGCATCGATTTTTATTTTGAATCGGAACATGACTTAACATTTTTTTCATCAAAAGTAAATTTTGGAGTAGAGATACTAAATGAGGTTGTGAAATTTGTAAAAGGAAATAAAGCCGGAAATTTGAATTACGCTTTTGTAATTCCTGAAAATTGCAGAAAAGAAAATATAATGAATCTGCAATTTGAAATTAAAAGTGAATTTGGGTCAGATAATGTTTTCATAACGGTACCAGTTTACAATCCACCATATAATGTAAATAAAGAATTATTGCAAGTTGAAGACTTTTCAGAAGTTTCGGTTCAATCGTTTTTTAGTAGCAAAAATTTAATTATTGAAAATGATTTGCTAGCCGAACTTGGTGAAACTTCAGGTTTTTCAAAATTTAATGTTGATGAGCTGCAAAATTTCAATTTGAACGATTATTTATACAAAGAGAAAATATCCTCTGGTGCTAACAATTTTATTATTTCAAACTTATTAGAAGCACCTAAAAAACTGATTCGCGATGAAAAAAACTTAGCTACTGCCAGTATTTTTTCTATTTCGGAATTGACTGATAAAAATCTAAAATCAAAAGATTTTCGTAAACTTGTTTTACATAATTTTAAATTGGCAAAAGCTTCTACTCAATTTACGCGCAAAAAAGCCACAAAGCTTGTTCATTCAGCATCTGATGTTCAAAAATTTACTGCTACAAAAGAAAAGAATATTCAACCGAAGCAAAGTAAACCTAAAAGTGAAGAAATTGTTTTAAATGAAAATGAAATTTTGGCTTTGAATTCGCCTATTTTAAAAAGCGATTTAACTGAAATTCCAAGCAATGAAGAATTAGAATTTGAACCAAATGCAATAAAACACGATGAAAGGGTCGAATTTATTGAAGATAAAAGATTAAGCGATATTAAAATTGACATTCAAATAGGGCTTTCTGATATGAAAATTGAAGAAACTAGCTTTGTTGAAACCAAGCAAAAATAGACTTAGTAATGAGTTTATTAATTAAAGTAAGAAATGTTTTTTTGTTTAAAATTTTAAAAAAAACATACCCAATGATAAAAGTAGGTAATCATATAATTTATCAATTTAATGTTATGAAACTTCTAAATTTGAAAGGGACAGCAGATACTCCTTCTGTAATTCTTGATCCGCAAAAGCATGAATTGAAATTTTTAGGAAGATCATTGCCTGAAGATTCTGTTGCGTTTTATAACCCCATTTTAGAATGGCTCGATAATTATGCTATTGACAATGACGAAGATACAGTAGCGGTATTTAAACTCGATTATTTTAGCACGTCTAGCTCTAAAATGTTACTTTCTATATTGTACAAACTCGAATCGATGAGTTTTTCGGGTACAAATGTGAAGGTTCGTTGGTATTATCCTGAAGAAGACGATGATATTGAAGAAGCCGGCGCCGTTTATTCCGAGTTAGTTGAACTTCCTTTTGAGCATTTAAGCTATTCTCTTGATTGATGGTTTGCTCATCCTAAAAAAAAAATTGATTCTAAAATATTTATATAATTTTAAAAAAATATGGAAAATGGAAAAAATTAAAACCCAAAGCAGGGTTATACTCGACAGTTTAAAACAAGAATTCAATAATTACAATAAAAATACAGAAGCTATGAGATACGTAGAAAATTTGAGTATTGAGAAAAAAAATACGCTATTTGAATTGATGCGCACTAGTAAAAGTTACAAAGTTCGCAAAAGAGCACATGCCATATTATTAAGTTCTAAAAAATATAAAATCGACCAGTTGGCGAGTATTTTCGATGTAGATCGTGATACTATTGCCGATTGGCTTGGGAGGTGGGAGAAAGATGGAGTACTTGGCTTACAAGATGCTACACGTCCAGGCAGACCGACTTCCAAAGATGTAACTGTAGAAGATTTTGATTAATTTTTAAAAATTTGTCTATAATTAAAAAAGTTTTTTTTATGTTTGCATTCTGATATTTTTCAGATTAGTAGAATTAAAAAATTTGGTATAGACATGAAATATGTAAAATCATTAAAAATTGCTGACAGAGAAGCATTAGATAACTTAATGCGTACAAGTAGTAATTTTAAAGTAAGATGCAGGGCGCATTGTATTATTTTAAGTGCTAAGAAATACAGAATTGAAGACCTAGCTAATATCTTCGACGTTGATAGAGACACTATTAGCGGGTGGGTTACTAAATGGGAAGAACTCGGAATTGGCGGGTTGCATGATGCTGCTCGTACTGGGAGACCTCGTAAAGCAAAAACTGAAGAAGAAGCTAAAGACGAATAGTCTGTTTCTTGAAATGAACAATTAAGTTACCTTTTGTAATCTTAATTGTTCATTACTTTTTTAACTTTGTAGATTGATTATAAGTGTTTTAGAAATGAATCCTTAATAAGTCGATTCGATTTTTTATGCACTTAAGTCAATTTTTTTTATTCTGTCCAGAAATAAGTTCCATCTTCAAAGCATTCTTTTTTCCAAATAGGAACTTGAGCTTTTATTAAGTTTACACACTCTTCAAGTGCTTTAAATGCTTCTATTCTATGTCCTGCGCTAATTAGCACAAACAGAGAGTTTTCGCCTGTTTTTACCTCACCAATACTGTGTTTTATACTAATTTTTTGAACATCGCTATATTTTTTAGAAATCTCCAAAATAATGCTTTCCATTTGCTTTTCTACCATTTCGTGGTATGCTGAGTAGTCAATTTTAACTACTTTCTTTCCATTTACATCATCATTGCGCACCGAACCCAAAAAAAAGGCGTGAGCTCCTGTAGTTTTATTTTCTGAATGTATCAAGGTAAATGCATTGATTATTTCGTTCCCTATCGCACCTTGATGCAAATATTTACTTTCCATGTTCTTCCGGATTGATTTAAGTTTTATATTTTTATAAAAAAAAATTATAGTATCGAATAAATGTTTACTTGCAAAAATTAATACAACTATTCTTCGATTTATCCGCCAGCAAAAGGTGGCAATAAGGCTATTTCATCGTTGTTTTGAAATAAAAATTCGCCTTTTTCAATTTTTTTATTCACCGAAATTTGAAAATTGTACGCTGCAAGTTTAGGATAATCTGCAAATAATTTTTGCTTCAATTCCGAAATAGAATGAATATTTTCAATTTCTATTGATTGGTTTTGAACTATATCCGTTAAAATTCCAAAAAAAAGTATTTTTATTTTCATTTATATTTCATTTTAAGATGTTAGAACTTAAAAAAACGTTCTGCAGTTTGCAAATCGTCCATTGTATTTATGTTTGTGAAAAGTTTATTGTTAAAAATTTGTTCCGAATCGCTTATTTCTACAAATGTTTGACCAATTATTTTTTCTGTTTTTGAAGGCGAAAAAATAGTTTGCTTTATTGCATTTTCAAAATCTGTAGCAGTTTCTTTTCTAAACATTCCTATGATGGGCTCGCTAATGCCAAAGTGAGTAGGAGTTGAAATTTTTGCATCTTTTGAATTTTCAAGCAAATAGAGGAACATTTCTTTACTCACAAAAGGGGTATCGCAACTGCTTATGAAATTTATTTCGTTGCTCGAAACTGCTAAGCAAGCTTGAATTCCGGCAATAGGACCAATATTCAAATAATTGTCTTTCTGAGTTTTCGCCTTCAAAAAAGAATACAACTCAGGTTCGTTGGTGCTAATGATTACTTCGCAGCAAAATTCAGAAAACATTTCAAACAGATATTCAATTATTCGTTTGCCGTTTAAATACATTAGCGCTTTGTTTTGTCCCATTCGGCTGCTGTTTCCGCCAGCAAGAATAATTCCTGTATAATTCATTGTTTTTTAGTCGATTAAATCATAGAATTACTATTGATACGATGATTAAAAATTATTGTTTCATTTTTTTATTCTTAAAATGTTAATGCGCTTCTAACCAATTATTTCCAGTTCCCAATTCAATAGTTAGTGGAACTGAAATTTGCACTGCATTTTCCATTTCTTGTTTCACAATTTCTTTTACTGTTTCTAGCTCTGTTTTCACAACGTCAAAGACCAATTCGTCGTGTACTTGCAAAATTAATTTTGAAGCTAAATTGTGCAATTCAATTTTTTGTTGAATCTGAATCATTGCCATTTTGATAATATCGGCAGCAGAGCCTTGAATGGGCGCGTTGATGGCATTTCGTTCAGCAAGCCCACGCACAATGTGGTTGCGCGAGTTTATGTCGCTTAAATAGCGTCTTCTGCCCGAAATCGTTTCTACAAATTCCTTTTCTCTGGCAAGTGCGATTTGCTTGTCCATATAATTTTTAATTTCGGGATAAGTAGCCATGTAATTGTCAATTATCTCTTTAGCTAAACCACGTTTGATGCCTAAATTTTCAGAAAGCCCGAAAGAAGAAATGCCATAAATAATACCAAAATTTGCCGATTTTGCTTGCGAACGCATTTCTTTGGTAACTTCACTTAGCGGAACGTTGAATATTTTTGAAGCTGTATCTTTGTGAATATCTGCATTTTGTGCAAAAGCTTCAATCATATTTTCTTCTTTGCTAATGTGAGCGATAATGCGCAGCTCAATTTGCGAATAGTCGGCAGCCAATAAAATATTTTGTTCATTTTCAGCAACAAAAGCTTTGCGAATTTGTCTGCCTTTTTCCGTTCTAATCGGAATATTTTGCAAATTTGGGTTTGTTGAACTCAACCTTCCGGTTGCAACACTTGCTTGGTTAAAATGTGTATGAAGCTTGCCGGTTTCGGGGTTAATTAGTTTAGGCAAGCTTTCCAAGTAAGTACTTTTTAATTTTGCAAGCGACCTGTATTCAAGTATATAGCTTATAATTTCGTGTTTATCTATCAACTTCGATAAATCTTTTTCGCTGGTTGAATATTGCTCCGTTTTTGTTTTCTTTGCATCGGTCGAAATTTGCATTTTGTCGAACAAAATTTCACCCAATTGCTTTGGCGAACCTATATTAAATTCTTGACCAGCAAGCTCAAATATCTTATTTTCAATTGTTTTTAGTTCAATGCTAAGTTCTTCGTTTTGTTTTTCCAAAACGGTAGTATCGAGCTTAACGCCATTTAGTTCCATTGTAGCAAGTACCTTTATTAGAGGCATTTCTATATCGTTAGCTAAAGAAATCATTTGAACTTTTTCCAGTTCTACCAGTAAAAGTGCTTTTAATTGGAGCGAAAAATCTGCTAATTCGCACGAAAAATCTTTTACTTGAGCAATCGGAATTAGTCTCATATCGCCCAGTTCGGCAGCTTTTTTACCAACCAAATTTTCAATTGAAAAAGCTTCGTAGCTTAAATAATTTCGAGTCAAATTCTCGAAATTATGATTTTGGTCAGGATATAAAACATAGTGAGCTAGCTCATTATCAAAAATTTTGCCTTTTAAATTGATGCCATGCTTTGCCAAAATTTTGATTTGATATTTTAAGCTGTGCCCTACTTTTGAAATTTTTGGGTTTTCAAAGAAAGGTTTTAACTGTTCTAAAATTATTTCTGGTTTTGGTTCTTTTTCAATAAGAGAAACAAAATAGGCTGAATTGTTTGTTACAGAAAAGGATATTCCTAAAAGCTCAGAATTTGCAAAATCGTTACTACTTGTAACAAGCTGAAATGCAAATTCAGAATTGTTTTCTAATGTTTTAAATAATTGCTTTAATTGAATTGCATTAGAAATCGAAATATAAGAGTGTTCAGCGTTGTTGATATTTTTAAAAGAACTGACAAAATCGTTTTCTGCTTTAGTTTCGGAGCTTGCAGGTTCGCCAAACAAACTACCTTGATTCGTTTTTGTTTTTTCGATGATTGCAAAAATTCTTTTTGAAAGTGTGTTAAATTCCAACTCTTCAAAAAGCTTTTCCAAAGCAGATTTGTTGGGTTCTACATAGCGAATCTCGGCTTCTTCAAATTGTAACGGAACATCTATAATTATAGTAGCTAATTGTTTAGAAAGCATTACTTGTTCTTTAAATTTAAGTAAGTTTTCTTTTTGTTTGCCTCTTAATTTGCCAATATTTTGATAAATGCCTTCTATGCTACCATATTGAGCAATCAGTTGTTGCGAAGTTTTTTCGCCAATGCCGGGCGCACCCGGAATATTGTCGCTGGCATCGCCCCAAAGTCCAAGAATATCAATTACTTGCATAGGATTTTCTATACCAAATTTTTCTTTTACTTCTTGCACTCCCATAATGTCGATGTCGTTGCCTTTGTGTCGAGGTTTATAAAGAAAAATACCTTCCTCTACTAATTGGCAATAATCTTTATCAGGAGTCATCATATAGCTCACAAAACCTTGCGATTTTGCAATTTTTGCCAAAGTTCCTATTACATCATCAGCTTCGTATTTGTCTATTTCGTAGCGTTTTATGTTAAAACCGTCAATGATACTTTTGATATAGGGAATCGACAGTTTTATGTCTTCCGGCGTTGGCGGACGCTGTGCTTTGTATTGTGGGAAAATATCGTTTCTAAACGTTAATTCTTTGGGGTCAAAGGCAATAGCAATGTGAGTTGGCTTTTCTTTTACCAAAATTTCGTGCAATGTATTGGTAAATCCAAAAATTGCGGAAGTGTTTAATCCCTTCGAGTTGATGCGCGGATTGTTTATAAAAGCATAATATGATCTATAAATCAGCGCATAAGCATCTAATAAAAATAGTTTTTTTTCCATTTTAGTGGTCTTTATTTTTTAAGGAATTTCTACAATATTATTCGTTGTCTTCAGCAAACCATTCGGCGTAAGAAGTCGCAGTTTCGTGCAATTTGATGCTAAATAGCTTAATGTTTTGTGGCAATTCTCTTTTTATTTTTTCAGCAAAATGGGTAACCATATTTTCACAAGTAGGCTGATAATCGCAAACAATATGTCGCTCGAAAAGTGCATTGAGTTTTTGCAATTTATCTATATTTTCTCTTGAGTTTACAACGTATGCATGGTCATAAATATCTACAATTTGCTCTTTCACAATGCGTTTTAAATCTCCAAAGTCCATTACCATTCCATTTTTTGGATTTGTTGCATCGTTGATTGGTTCGCCAATTACTGTTACAAACAATTTATACGAATGCCCGTGTATATTTTTACACAATCCGTCGTAACCCAACAGTGAGTGCGCTGTTTCAAAGCCAAATTCTTTTGTTAATCTTATTTTTGCCATTTTTATATAATTGTCTTTTTTTCGGAATATATTTTATTTTAAAAACTAGAAAATTTATTAAATAGTTTGAGTTAATTTGTATAAAAGTCTTCTAAAATCTTTATTTAATTTGGAAAATTTGAACTCTATTTGAACTTCATTTTTACCAAATATCGAAACAAAAGTACAATTTTTTTTCAGAATCTAAAAAAAAAGCCAATAACAGATTTGTTATTGGCTTTTTGTGGCTATTAGTGTCCACTTTTTTTTAAAAAAATAGTAAGCTTAATTGCAATCGGTACATTTTGATAAACACTCTACTATATTTTGCAAATTTTGACTTCTAAGCGAGTAGAATGTATTTTTTCCTTCTCGTTTAGAACAAAGTACACCTTTATCTTTTAGTATTCCTAAATGATGCGAAGTAGTTGATTGTTCTATATTTAGTAGCTCGTGAATTTCTGTAACCGAAAGTTTTTTGCCATCTTCCAATAATCCTAAAATTGCCATACGCATTGGGTGAGCAATAGCTTTTAGCATATTGGCAGCGAGTTCTAACTGCTTTGTCTGTAACTCAGTTATTTTCATTTTTTCTTGTATCATGTTAAGTATTTTAATAAATTTTACAAATGTAGATATATTCACAATTTAATTAAATGATTTTTATCATAGAAATTCAAATTTCTATATGTTTCGATATGATTAATATGTTTTTAATTTTTTATATGATAAAAAATGTTAAATATTGGTTTTTATAATTCCAAAAATGTCAATTAACTGATTTTTTTAAAATCTATTTTTATTTGGATAAAAAATGTATCTTTGGTAAATTAAACGCAGTGTTATTTTATTTTGGGTAAACATTTTTGTAATCCTATAAATTGTAAGTACTTGGTAAAATTAAATAGACAGTTAAATTGGGTTCACTACTTGTTAATTCAAAAAAAAACGATTCATTTGTTTTGCAATAACTGTTGAAACAAAAAATAAATTTTAGATTTAATTTGGCTAAGTGCCTGAAAATTATAAAATATTAAATATATTTGCTTTATTTTAAGAAGCCTTGAAGCTTATTTTTTTCCTAAATTTATATTTTTTGTTATTTTTGGACAAAATTTAACTTTTGAATGAATAATTTTAATTAAACTAAATTCTAGTTCTTTTTTTTTATTTATTTGATATTTAGTTGAGAAATTATGTATTTATTTTTGTTTTTGAATTTGAAATTTCATGTCGATATTAGATAAAATACAAAAACCTATTGAAACTGAAATGCAGAGCTTTGTTCCTTATTTTAAGGAATCGATGAAAAGTAAAGTTCCGCTTTTGAGTGTCATAACTAATTATATATTAAGAGGGAAAGGCAAACAAATGCGTCCAATGTTTGTATTTCTTTCGGCTAAATTGTGTGGAGAAATTACAAAATCGACATACAATGCGGCAGTTATGATAGAAATGCTACATACGGCTACGCTCATACACGACGATGTGGTTGATAATTCCGACGAAAGGCGTGGTTTTTTTTCGATAAAAGCACTTTGGCGTTCAAAAATTGCTGTGCTAGTAGGCGATTATATGTTGGGCAAAGGAATGCTATTAGCTGTTGAAAATGAGGAATATAGCTTACTTAAAATTATCTCAAATGCTGTGCGCGATATGAGCGAGGGCGAGCTGCTTCAAATTGAAAAAGCTCGACGTTTAGACATCGACGAATCGGTTTATTTTGAAATTATTCGCAAAAAAACTGCGGTTCTGATTGCTTCTTGTACCGAAATTGGATCCAAATCGGTAGGCGCTGACAATGAAAAAGTTGAAAAAATGCGTCTTTTTGGCGAATATGTTGGTATTGCTTTTCAAATACGCGATGATATTTTCGATTACCAGAAAACTAATTTGATAGGAAAACCTACCGGCAATGATATTCAAGAGAAAAAAATGACTTTGCCTATAATTTTTGCATTAAATAATTCACCGTTGGCTGAAAAAAGAAAAATTCTTAAAGCCATCAACAATCACAAAAAAGATGGCAAAACTATTGAAAACATTATTAATTTTGTAATTGAAAAAGGCGGAATTGATTATGCTCAAAAAGTTATGCTAAATTATCACGACAAAGCAATGGAAATTTTAACTACTTTCGACGATAGCCAAGCTAAAGATTCGTTAATTGAATTATTGAATTATACCGTAAATCGCAAAAAGTAGGCACAAGTGCTATTTTAATTTGAATAAGACTTTTTGTAATCAATTAGATTCTAAGTACTTGACAAAATGAAATTTACAATTTAATTTGGCTCACTACTTAATATAGTTAGTTGTTAGTGGCAAGGAGTGTTTGTTTTTTCTTTGCGCAAACTTCGAGGCATTGAGAGAATTGTAAAGTGTAGGCTATTTTTTCAGTTTCGATTATCATTTTAAATGCAGCGTCTATTTTTCCTTTTTTTTCTAAATACTCAACCGAAACTGCATTAAATTTTATTTTCCAAAACAATTTATGCCCTTCTAAAAATTTGTTTGAATCGATACCATTGAGCAATTCAAATGTTTCATCGAGTTTATTTTTTGTAACATATAATTTTGCTTTGTAAATTTTCATAAAATTATTTAGGTATTTGTTTTTCTTGTAAAAATCGACTTCTCTGAGTTTATCTTGCTCAAAAAAGTCTTGCATTAAATCAAAATTTTGAGTTGTTTCGAGTGCTTCTAGAAACATAAAATAGGTAAAATTTCGCTCAAATTTGTTTGAAAAACCATCAAAAGCATTGAAAAGTGTGTACATTTTTACAATCGAATCTAAGTCGCTTTGTTGAGTCGTTTTGTAGGTAAACAAATTCAATACACTTAAATAAATAATGTGGTAAATTTTATTTTCGCTTTCCTTCTGCCTATTTTCCAAAATTTTCAGAACTTCTTGAGCCTGTTCGGTGGTATTTGACAAATAGTAGTGCCAGAAAATGAGCACATTGCTAAAGAAAATATCATTTTTGCTTACATCAGTTTTTAGAAACGATTTGAGAGCATCAGCAAAATAAACTACAATGTAATCAAAATCGGTGAAATTCCTGAAGTATAAATCACTAGCATAAATGTCATTAGCATAAAAATCAATCAATACGTTTCGTAAAAAAGTATTCTTCCGCAGTTCGATGCCAACAGTATTGATTAAGTTATGAATTTTTTTGTCTTCGAGTTTGCGTGGATTTCCTTTTATAAAGTATTCATTAATAATGGGGTAAATGTTTTTGAAAATCTCAATATTGTCTTTTTTCGAAGCTATTTTGATGAGCCAAGTAAGCAAGCTTAGTTTCATAGCTTCATTTTCTTCGTAAAAAGTCATAATTTTATTGAGTGTTTCTATTTTCAAATCGTATTTTCTTAGCCACGAATTGATAATTACAAATTTGTAAATAATACTATTTGAGAAATTTACGAGAGTTGAAACTTCAAAATAGTCTGTTACCGAAATTTGCTCATTGATAAAATCGAGTTCGAGCAGTTTGTTGTATGCTTGTTCCTCTTTTACCGAAAGAGTTAAATTTTTTTTGTTTATGTTGGTTTTAATCTTGCCATATTGAGTTGTTTCTAAAATTTTTTCGATTATCGAAAGCTTCTCAATAGCATTGGCTCCACTAAAAATTTCTTGTTTTATGTAATAATTCAATAAATCAAGTTCATCGAAAATTTTATTATTTTTCGACACATAATTAAGGTAAATATTCAAAAAATAAGGAATAGAAATGATTTCGAGCAATTTGCTATTGCTTAGTATATAGCTGTAATTCAATTGTTTGTTTTCATTACGAACGATATTAATAATCTCGTTGCGCGATAGTAGCGGAATATTTATTTTGGGGCTTTCGCTTGGAGTGAAATCTAAATCGAACCATTTCGTTTTGATGTAATCCGACTGGCTAAATTCTCTTTCGAAAATATTCCAACTGCTTGCTTTACAGGTTACTATGATTTTTATGTCAATTTCTGCAAGTTTTCCAATCAAAACACTGTAAATTGTGCGCAAGATTTGAGGAAAAATTTTATCATTTTTATAGATTCGGCAAATTCGGTCGAAAAAAATGACTAATCGCTTGCCTTTCATTAGGTTAATAAATTTATTTTCTATTTCAGTTTTTGATTCTATTTCAAGTAAAGTTCCGAGCAGCTTGTAAATATCATAATTTACTTCTTCGACCATATTGACTGTCGAAAAATTGATAAATAGCAGTAAGTCATTTGGATATAGCGCGGTTTCTGACAAGAAAAAATGCTCGGCGAGGCTTATCAATATTTCTGTTTTTCCATGTCCATCGTGCGAAATAAAGCTGGTTATTTTTTTGTCGCTATTTAGAAAGTTTTGTGTTTTATGGATTGCAAATTTTCTTTTTGAGATTTTCAAAAAAAAATGGGGTGTTTGCTTTTTTAAAAATATAATATTGGCTTTTGAAATATTTCTAAATTTTTCGTGTATTTCTTTGAGAATATCTTTGGCATTTCTTTTTTCTCTATTGTTACAAAAATCGTCCCAATCTGCATAACCACAAAGTGCCGAAAGAGTATCTAAAGTATAAGTCGATGGGTTGAATTTTCGGTTTATAATTCCCCAAAAGCGTTTTAATGTGCTAGAACTAACAGTATTACCTGTTTTTTCAAAAATGTATTGTGATAAGCTGTCGCAGTTTTTTGCATATTTTATTTTATAGCCGACTAATTGTTCGACTACATTTTTTAATTCATTTATATTATCTAATTCTATCGCTTTCACTTTTGCGCTTACTTTTTTTAGAAAATAAAATAGTACTCTTTTGCCTAAATTATTGTACTAATACAATTATTTGGTTTATAATCGGTTTTAAAAATATTTTTTACAAACGAGTATTGGTAACTAAATATTAAATTTTTATTCTACAAGCTAAGTTCTTATTAAATCAGTTTTTTTATTTATCAAATATACACATAATACTTAAATTAATTGCAAAATTTTCAAAAAAAAAAACTTTTTTTTTATTTATTAGGATTTTTTTTTACTTGTTTTTGTTTTTTTTAAAATACCTATCAACTTTGGTTTCTATTGATTTTGTGCATTTTAGCCTATTTTACTGTGTTTTTTATTATACAAAAATTGCTAACATTCTATGTAAAAGAAATTTGTTCAGAGTAATGAACAAAATGAACATTGCTAACTTTGTTTAGATAAATTAACTTTGTAACAAAAGTAATTGATGAGTATAAATATTAAAAATTTATCGACAATGAAAACTATAACTTCATTTCAGGATTTGCAAGACAGAATTAATCAAATAGTAGGTGATATTAACCAAACAGGCTTTGATTATACCAATGTTGTGTTTAGCGAAGAAGAAACTGAAATTCTTGCTTTTGAAAAGAATGGCAGGGCTTCTAATAATTACGTAACAGATTGGGAGCTTGATTAGTTGGTATTCTCAATAAATTTTTTTTTGCATATCTACTATTGATTGAAAAAAATGTGCTTTAGATTTTTATGTACTTAAGGTCTAAGACCTATTTTATTCGAAATTTCTTGGCTATTAATTAGCGACTTATGTTAATAAAAAGCAGAAGAACTTTTGTAAGAATCCTTATAGCTAGTTTGTTTAACGAACGATGTGTTGATTTAAATAAAACGAAAAAGTTAAGCTAAAAAATGCAAAATGGAAAATATGAAAGTTAGCATGTCGCGTATTTTAGATACAGAATACTCATTAAAACGAAAGTTAGTGAGCCGAAATAGCAAAAATTGCTATATTTCTACCAGTTTGTCATCATGCAATACGAGTAGAAAAGATGGTTTATTTGTTTGTAAATCATCATCGCTAACAGAATCTTATCAGGTTCTACTTTCTCACATCGACGAAGTAATTATGAACAATGCGTGCTTCTACGAACTCGGTTTTCATAAATATCCCGATGCTTTTCAACCAAAAGGATTGAAGTATATACTTGATATTGAACAAGAACCGCATATTGCCTTTACTTATGCGGTTGGAAATATTGTTCTTAAAAAAGAGTTGATTTTGGCACCCGATAAAGCTGAATTGCTGTGCAAATACACTTTATTGGAAAGTTGCAACGAAATTGATTTGGTTTTGAAGCCGTTCTTAGCTTTCAGAAATGTATATTCACTTACAAATGCCGCTTCAAAACAATTTGAAGTAGAATATCACAACAATAAGTTAAGAATATCACAATCAAAAGATTACCCTGAAATGTTTTTTAATTTTTCAAAAAAAATTATCTTTACCGAAGCCAGCGATTGGTATTATAATTTTGAATACATTGACGACAAAGAAAAGGGTACTGAATGTAAAGAGGATTTGTTTTTGCCCGGACAAATTATTGTAAATTTAAAGGAAAACGAGAGTTTTGTTATTTCCGTGGGGCTCGAAAAAATTGAAAACTATGAAAACTATAAAAATAATTATCAACAAAATGTTAGACAAATTGATTTAATGCAAGATTTAAAATTTTAGTTTATGGTTTCAGACAAATTAAAAACTGTTTATAAATTTTTTTTTTCCTAAGTGTAAGCACAATAATGCGAATATGGTTTAGACTTTAAGTAAAAGTTGAAGGGATTTGTTGCGAAACAAGCCCCTTTTTTTTTACTTGAATATTCAAACTTGAGTTTACAAGTTGTATCCAAAATTTTTCAAAGCCTTAGGTTTATCTCTCCATTCTTTGTTTACTTTTACAAAAAGCTGAAGAAAAACTTTTTTTCCTAAAAACTCTTCCATATCAATTCGAGCCGAAGTGCCTACTTTTTTTAGTTTTTCACCTTTATGCCCAATAATTATGCCTTTTTGTGAGTCGCGAGCCACATGAATAACAGCTCCAATGCGTATAATTTTTTCCTCGTGTACAAATTCTTCTACTTCTACTTCCACCGAATAAGGAACTTCCTTGTCGTAATTGGTCAATACTTTTTCGCGAATAATTTCTTGCACAAAAAAACGTTCGCTTTTGTCAGTCAATTGGTCTTTAGGGAAATAGGCTTCACTTTCGGGCAAATTGCTGATGATTCGATTGAAAAGTATGTCGGTATTAAATTTTTCGAGTGCCGAAGTTGGGATAATTTCGGCAGTTGGAAATTCTTTGGCATAAGTTTCTACCAATACTTCAAGTGCTTCTTGATTTGATTGGTCTATTTTATTAATAACTACCAAAATAGGAATGGTGAGCTTTTTTACCATTTCAAAAAAATTCTGGTTTTTATCTTTGTTGTCGTAAATGTCGGTTACATAAATCAAAACATCGGCATCGATAAGTGCCGAAGTAGCAAAATTCATCATTGATTCTTGCAACTTATAATTGGGTTTCAATACGCCAGGCGTATCGGAATAGACAATTTGAAAATCCTCGCCGCTTACTATTCCCATAATTCGGTGACGTGTGGTTTGCGATTTTGATGTTATTATCGAAAGTTTTTCGCCAACTAAAACGTTCATTAGGGTCGATTTACCTACATTTGGATTTCCTACTATGTTTACAAATCCTGCTTTATGTGCCATTTATTTTTGTTTTTTATATAATTTAGTTAAGCACTTAAAGTGCTATTATGTATTGAACCAAAAATTGTATATTTTATTCGGCAAGTGCTTAAAATTTATTTGATTACAAAATAGTTTGCTACAAATAAAACAGCACGGCTGCTTAAATACTGCGTTTTATTTAAGTAGGTCGCTTAAAAAAAAGTAAGACCATGAATTAAAAGCAAAGCAGCTCGAATATTTTTCGAAGTTTTTTTCAACTGTAGAATGAATACAAAAAAATTAAAAACCATAGCTTTTAATTTTTTACAAAATTCGTAATTTTTTATCACTCCTACAAATCGATTTTCATTTAATATTTTTCGTAAAATTATTTTTTTTCTAAAACATTGATTTATATCATAGTTTATGTTTATTTTTGCACTTTGATTTTTCATCTTTTTCTAATTTTCTCTGATTCGCTTTACTTTAGTTTTGGAACTAGAAAATTATAAATTGAAATGTAAATCATTGAATGTTATTAATTTAGTTTTTTTATTACGCAATGAAAGGAACAATCTTTATTGCACTCGTTTTTGCCATTTTTCAACTTAGTTGTAAAACCAATTCACAATCCGAAATTTTGTTAATACCTATCGAACAAGTAAAAAAAGAAAATATTTCGCTCGATATTTATGATTTTGAATCGTTTAAACCCTTGTTGTCGATGCAGAATGATACGCTGTATGTTATCAATTTTTGGGCAACTTGGTGCACGCCTTGCGTGAAAGAATTACCTCATTTTGAGAAAATTACACAAAAATACAAGAACAAAAAGGTAAAAGTTATTTTAGTAAGTTTGGATTTTAAAAATCAATTAAATGAAGTTTTATTTCCTTTTTTACAAAAAAAACAATTGCAGTCTAAAGTTATTTTACTCAGCGATTCAAATGCCGATTATTGGATAAATCAAGTGAGCAAAGATTGGACAGGTGCAATTCCGGCTACCATTATTCGACGCAACAAAGAGTTTTCTTTTTATGAAAAGTCATTTGAATTTAATGAGTTAGATAGTTTAGTGTCAAAGTTTAAGTAGTGCTTGAAAGAAAATTCCTTCTTTTTTGAAAAAAAGCCCCAAACCCCTAAAGTGGCTTATTGTAACGATAAGTAAATCAATGTGTTTTAAAAAGTCCCCTTTAGGGGATTTAGGGGCATAAGCTAGAAATGTTTTAGTTTTTTTTCAAACACTAAGAAGTGAACCAATTTTAGTTTTATAGTTTATTTTGCCAAGTGCTTCAAATTTATTTGATTACAAAAAGATTTGCTTCAAAT
>DZBP01000011.1:32043-38101 GCA_022729915.1 Draconibacterium orientale
TGCTTCAAATTTATTTGATTACAAAAAGATTTGCTTCAAATAAAATTGAACTGGTTTTAATTTTTTAATTTAATTATTTTAATATTTAATCTTAAATGAAAAAGTTTCGTGTTATATTAATTATTGCAAATGTATTGCTTTTCTTTTCGTCATGTAATCAACAATCTAGTGTCTAAAATGTAGAAAATGATTCAACTAAAATAGTTGAAAGTTCTGATTTACAAATACAAAAAGCAACAAAAGTTTGCAAAGTAGGCGATTTTTCGTCCGATTTTTCGTTGAAAAATGTTGATGGAAAAATGGTTTCGTTCCAAAATTTTCCTGAAGCGAAAGGCTTTATAGTTGTATTTACATGCAATCATTGTCCATATTCAATTGCTTACGAAGACAGAATCAACGCACTCGATGCAAAATTTAAGTCTAAAGGTTTTCCTGTAATTGCAAAAAATTACAATGATTCTGTTGTAAATGAGGAAGATAGTTATAGTCAAATGAAAGTTCGTGCCAAAGAAAAGCGTTTTACATTTCCTTATTTAGTAGATGAAAAGCAACAAGTTTTTCCAAAATATGGTGCTACACGCACTCCGCACGTTTTTGTGTTAAGTCGCAAAGAATCAGAGTTTTTAGTGGAATATATTGGTTCTATCGACAACCACCACGAAGAACCAAACAAAGTAACTGAAAAATATGTGGAAGATGCTGTAAATGCGTTACTTAAAGGCGACAAGCCTGAAGTGAATTTTACAAAAGCAATCGGTTGTTCTATAAAAGTAGCAGAATAATTTCTTTTAAATAAAAAACTTTGCCAAAGTAAAAAAACTTTGGCAAAGTTGAATACCTAAAAAATTAATTATTTATTATCTATAATAGTTTGCAACAAATCGGGAGTAATATTCAAATTATTGATGTTTTTTGCATTTTCAGCTAATTCTCTAAAAGCAAGTGCAATATTGTCGGCAGCGTTGTTTTTGTTGTTCAAAGCCATAAGAATACGCCAATCCATTGTTTTGTAAATTTTCATGTAAGCGTCTATCTCATAAGCTTTTGCGTCAGCTTCTTTTAGCTTGTTGGCTATATTGATATCTACAAATTGTTGGCGTTGAGTTTCTATCGAAATATCGGTTTCTGTTTTTAGTTGTCGTAGTTTTCGGTTGTTTTCTTCGGCTATAAAGTCAGCTTCGGCTTTTTTAACGGCGGCTGAACTGTCGGCATCGATTCCCATTTCCCTGAGTTTGCGTTCGTTTTCCGTTTTTAGCACTTCCGATTCCATTTTCTTTTCCGAAATTTGTTTTTTCTTTTCTTCCACAGCTATTTCGGTGCTTAGCTCGCTTTCTTTAATTTTTCGTTCTTGTTCCACAGCAAAATTGCGGCGGTCGTAAATGGCTTTGTCGGCTTCTTGTTGCAAGGCTTCGCGCGTTTGTGCTTCTAAAGCTTTCGACATTACAGGAGTTGGTTTTATTCCCAAAATACTCACGCTTAATGGCTCAATTCCAAGCATTTGAACTGCTTTAGAAGCTTGCAAACCTTTGATAATAAAATCCTGCACTTCGGTTGCACTTCTAATAGCAACTTTTATATTCAAACTTTTTATAAAACTAGAAGTAGCGGTTTGTGCTTCATTGATAAGCCTTTGGCTAAGTTTTTCTTTGTCGTTGGTTTTATATTTTCCACGAACATCAACTGTAAAATCTAGTGATTCGGCAAGTTGTTTTGGATTTATTACTTTGTAGGTAATTTGTCCTTGTATGGAAACATCTTGAAAATCAGAAGTTACTTCATTGAAAATGAATTGAACATCGTCAGTTCCAAACGGAATGGCAACGATGGAAGAATTGGGTGAGTAGTAATAGAACGACAAACCGCGACCTTCGTTTTTAATTTTTCCATTTTTATAATGCACTACATAAACTGATGAATCGAATTTTATATGTTTTACTCCCAGCATAGTTTAAAAAGTTTAGAATTGTTTTATAAAATTTCTTGCAAATAAATTTATATATCGAAATGTAACTTTGCCAAAATTTTAAACGTTGGCAAAGTTCTAATTACGAAAGAATTAATATTAAAAGTTTAAATTATACTTGTTTGTTGTATGAGTTTCTGTTTTTCTATTAATATTTTATTCTTAAAAAAGCACTATTAAATTTCAATAGCCTCCGATATTTTTTTTGTAATTTCTTCAAATTCGTCTTTAGAAAGCTTCACTCTTGGGTTTTTCATGTGCGTATCGCTTTCTTGGTCGAGTGGAATGAGATGAATATGAGCATGAGGCACTTCCAAACCCAGCACAAGAACGGCAACTCGCTTGCAGGTAACTACTTTTTCAATTCCACGAGCTACTTTTTTGGCAAACACGCTCAATCCGGCAAGTGTTTCGTCGTCGAGGTCGAAAATATAATCTACTTCTTTTTTGGGAATTGCCAAAGCATGTCCAAGTTTTAGTGGATTTATATCAAGAAAAGCTAAATAATTCTCATCTTCTGCTATTTTGTAAGCTGGAATTTCACCATTGATAATTTTTGTAAAGATTGTTGCCATTGTTGATTTGAACGTTAAAAATTGGTTTGTTTTTTTGTTTTTGTTTGTATGCAAATATACAAAATAGAAGTTTATTTTGCAACTTAAAGCACTTGTAGTTCGTTAATTTAAAAAAAATATTCAATTTTGTATTCTAAAGTGCAGGTTGTAAATTCGTTAATAGTCTAAATAGCAATAAGTAAGCTTGTTTTTGTTATTTTTTTTTGATGAAAATTAAATTTATTTTATTATTTTTACGTTTTTACAGTGTGTATTCATTTCTTTCTCGACATTAACAACACAATATAAATAGGATTATGAAGTATTGTAATAATTTATACAACTATTCGCGCTTTGAAAGCCGCGAAGTTACTATTGGTTCCATTGTTTTGGGAGGTAAAAATCCAATTCGCATTCAGTCAATGAACAATACCAATACCTTAGATACTCAAAAATCGGTAGAGCAAGCAAAGCGAATAGCCGATGCTGGTGCTGATTATGTGAGGCTTACTGCTCCCGGCACTAAAGATGCCGAAAATTTGCAAAATATAAAACAAAATTTACTTGCAGCCGGATATACTATTCCCTTAATAGCTGATATTCATTTCAATCCGCAAGCGGCAATCATTGCTGCTCAGTTTGTAGAAAAAGTGAGAATCAACCCCGGAAATTTTGCCGATAAACGTGCCTCGTTCGAGAAAGTTGAGTTTTCTGACAAAGAATACGAACAAGAATTGGCGCAAATACACGAAAAATTGTTGCCTCTTTTGGCAATTTGCAAACAGCGAAAAGTTGCTTTGCGCATAGGAACCAATCATGGCTCGCTTTCTGACCGCATTATGACTCGCTATGGCGACACTCCTGCCGGAATGGTGGAATCGGTGATGGAATTTTTGCGTATTTGCCGAAAAGAGGATTTTCACAACCTTGTCATTTCGCTCAAAGCTAGCAATACCCGCATTATGATTCAGGCTTACCGACTTATGGTAAGCACTATGATGCAAGAAGGCATGAATTATCCTTTGCATTTGGGCGTTACCGAGGCTGGCGAAGGCGAAGATGGGCGCATAAAATCTGCTATTGGCATTGGAGCATTGCTTGCCGATGGCATTGGCGATACTATCAGAGTTTCACTTACCGAAGAGCCTGAATATGAAGTACCTGTTGCAAAAAAACTGGTCGATTACATCTCGAAGCGAGTAGGGCATGAGGCTATTAGAGAACCTAACTTTTCCGAAAAAGATCCTTTTAAATATGAAAGGCGTGAAAGTTTTGCAGTAAAAGCAATTGGAAATGGTAATTTACCGATAGTTTTAATTGAAGCAAAGCATTTTTTTGAAGCTAATTTAGCTGAAATAGGCTATGTAATTAAAAACGGAACATATCATCGTCAAGATATGTCTGTCGATTTTTTGATGATGGAAAATATGCCCAACTTTGAATTGCCCAAAGGCTTAAAAGTGCTTGTCCCTTTTGAAAAATACAAACAACACGCAAATATATTTCCTTACTTGAGTTTGAAGGAGTTTTTGCGTGAAAATATGCTCAATGCAAGTAAATTTTTTGTAGAAGTAACCCTTTCTAGCCTTAACGAAGTGTTTTTACAAAAAATAAAATTTGCAAAAAATGTAGTTTTGATAGTTAAAACTAAAAACCAAAATAGAGTTGCCGAAACTCGTGCATTTTTTAATTTATTGCTCGAACATGAAATTCTGAATCCTGTAATCGTCAGAAATGACTATTTTGAAACCGAAATAGAAGATTTTCAGCTAAAAAGTGCTGCCGACAATGGAGTTGTTTTTATTGATGGCTTTGGTGATGGAATTATGTTGACTAATAATTCTAATACTAGCAACGTTGCGCTTCAACAAGTGGTTCAAACAGCGTTTGGTATTTTGCAAGCCAGTAGAGTAAGAGTAACCAAAACCGAATACATTTCGTGTCCGGGTTGTGGTCGCACTCTTTTTGGATTGCAAGAAACTACCGCAAAAGTTAGAGCCAGAACTAGCCATTTGAAAGGATTAAAAATAGCTGTAATGGGCTGTATAGTAAATGGTCCGGGCGAAATGGCTGATGCCGATTATGGTTATGTAGGTGCTGGAATAAATAAAATAAATTTGTATAAAGGGCACAAATTAATTAAAAAAGGAATAGCCCAAGACGATGCCGTGAACGAACTAATTAACCTTATAAAAGAAAATGGAGATTGGTTTGAGGCATAAGCATTACTTGCTCAATGAAAACAAAAATGCTTGTTTTTAGTACAAAAAACACACATTTTGAAGGTGAATTTTTTTTTTTAACAATTGCAAAGTATTGAATTTACTTACTAAAATAAGGAATCTAAAAAACTTATTGATAAAAATAAATCTAAAAATTTGTTTTGTTAAAAAAAAAACACTAAATTTGTAAATTACAAAGTCAATTATTTATCTTTGTCGCCATAATAAAGTTAATTGATTTTTGTGACTAAATCTAAGCTGTTCTTTAGTATCTTACAATGCAAAACAAAAGCAAGTTTATCTAAAAATATGCTTTTTTTTGCTGTTTAAAATAAATAAAACAGTAGATTAGTTTATCCTTATTTTTGAAATTATATAAACTAACTTCTTAATAACTAATAAAATGAAAAAAACATTACTGCTAACACTGTTCTCTATGGTATTACTTTTTCCTGCTGTGGCAATTGACAAAGTAATCGATGGATTCTTTCAAGGTGAAAATTTATTTGTTTACAATCCTTTAGATGAATCGGGTGCCGATTTTTGCATTACTAAGGTTACTGTAAATGATAAAGATGCAAATTGCGTAGTAAATTCAAATGCTTTTGAAATTAACTTAAAGCAATTCGGTTTTACCAAAGGACAACAAATAGTGGTTACAATTCACCACAAAGACGGTTGCGAACCAAAAATTTTGAACCAAGAAACGTTGAATCCACAAAGTACTTTTACTATTACTTCTATCAATGTAAATTCTTCTGGTCTTTTGCAATGGACTACTATTGAAGAACAAGGTAAAATTCCTTACTTAGTAGAACAATTTCGTTGGGGTAAATGGGTAGTTTTAGGTACTGTTGAAGGTATTGGTTCTACAAGACAAAATGAATATGTTTACGAACTGGCTTCAAACAGCAAAGTAAAACCTCACTCTGAAGTGAATTTATACAGAGTACGTCAAGTTGATTATAGAGGAAAATCAAGATTATCGCTTCAAACAAAATACAAATCGAGCGTTCCTGTTGCTACTATGACTTTTGATAGCAAAGCAAAAACGGTTACTTTCTCTTCTAAAACTAGCTATGAGGTTATTAATGAGCTTGGCGAAACTGAATTTGAAGGTTATGCCGAATCTGTTGATGTTAGCAAACTTAAAAAAGGCGAATATTTTGTTAATTTCGATAATGCTACTACTACAATTAAAGTTAAAAAATAATTTTTGTTTTCTTAATACTATAAAAAAAAGCAAACTTTTTTAAAAGTTTGCTTTTTTTTTTGTTTTAAATTGTTAAATTGTTAAATTGTTAAATTGTTAAATTGTT
>DZBP01000104.1 GCA_022729915.1 Draconibacterium orientale
AACCGGTATTTTCTCTTGATCAAACTTTAGTTCAAGTTATCGAATATGAAATGAATAAGCTTATTCCTAATTAATTTGCAGAATGGTTGTGAATGAAGGTTAAATGATTGAAATTCAGGGTGTTATTTCGCTGATTTATCCATTTTAATTAAACATAATTGCTTTGAGATGTTAATCAAGTTTAATTGTACGTTCATTTTGTTTAGTATAACCAAATTTATTAAACAGCAAAAATGTTTACATCAAATATAATTGCTTCATTGTTAATTTTGTAAATACAAGAATTTGAAATTTGTACTTAATTGGTTATTTTACAATTAATTTATTCAAAATATTACCATTTTGTTAATAATATAAAATTTTAATGACTATTTATTTTACAATTCATATATTTGCATTTAATAATTTTGATTTTTTTTGGGAAATAAGAATTTACAATGTTAGCTTTTTTCATGGTAACCAATTAATAACCAAAATAATTAATAATATAAAAAGAAGAACTTTAATTCGTAATTTTTTAGGACAACACTATGCAAATAAATGGCAAACCAAAAGCATTTTTACGAAGCGATGCGCTCGATTTTATTGACCTTTACAAATCATTAGGCGAAAGAGCTGAAAACTTTTTGCCCAACAATGTAGTTGATAAACTTGTTCATTTTGTGAAAATTTGCTTTGACGAACCGATTGACCCATCAAAGCAACAAGCAGAAATAGATAGAGCAATTCTTGAATTAAAAGAAGCAATTCCTTCTTACACAGATGTTTCGTTGATGATTTACCCGCACGAAAGTTCTAAGGCATTTGCTTTTAGTGCTAAGCGAAACTTATTTAAAGAAAAGATAAACTTCTTGCAAGACAATGAGTTGGTTGACGAAGCCACGAAGAAACAGCTCAACAATATTCTAAACTTACACGATTACTCTGTTGGTACTCCGCCAGTTACACAAGATGATGTGGATTATATGTTCAAAAATATTTTGGGCGACAAAGTTACCGAATTGCGCAAATTTAGAGACGTTATCGGCATCAATGGCGACATAGAAGAAGCCCAATGGAATTATTTTATGGACGTGCTTGAGCAAATGATTATTCAAAGCACCCATTACACTACCAAAGCCGAAAAAGACAATTTCTTGGAAAGAACCGAATCGACTATCAATTTCAAAGGTTTGAACGGTTTTATCCGCACGTTGGTTTCAGGAACAGCCCAAACAGCCATCGAACTTATTAAAGGAGAGGTATTTAACGCCAATGATGTAAAGGTAATAGAATTTACCGAAGAAGAAAGTCTTTTTGAAGAAGTTAGCAATGATTTTACCAGCATTTTTGCTGTGAAACTACGCAATATGCGTAAAAATGTGTTCAATAGTATCCGATGGTACAACGTTTTGAGCCGATTGGTACTCATCGACGATTCTGACGAGTCGCGCAGCACAAATACCTCTTTAGTTTTTTGTTTTCACAATGGAATTATCAATGCCTTAAACAAAATTCATACAAAAAAATTAGGTGCATTGGCTAATACACAAACCAATTTGCGACTAATTTTCGACAAAGTGAATACCGAAAATCTCATAGTTTTTAGAAACGCAACTGCCGCAAAAATTAAAGATTACGAAGAGGAATTAAGCGATTTCAAAAAAGAGCAAATTGGCGAAACAAATAATGCTCAGAAAGATATTGTTTTGTTTAAGTTCGATGACTTTTCAAAACAACTAATCAAGGATAAATATACGCTAAGCAAATTGCATGATTTCATTGATTTGGTAATCAAGATTAAAGACCCTAAGGTTCACAATGATTTGAATACTAGATTAATCAATGAATTTGAACTGCGTACTAAAAAATACTTTTATTCCGATGCACCTGAAGTGAAAATTGCAACGGTTGTAGAGGGAGGCGGTCGCAATCAAATCAGGATGTATGGAAGCTATTTGCGCCACAGAAAATTGCAAGCTGTTGATAAAAAGGTAATTGAAAATTGTAGGACAATTATTGACATTATTCCGAACAATTACCAGCGAACTTTAAAAAATCATTTCCACAAAAATTTTGGAATTAATTTATTTTTAGAGAAATACAAAGAATTTTTAACCAAACAAGAAAATGAAGCCGATAATAAAGGTCGTTTTCATAATTTCTTAATTGATTTGGGTATTTTTCAAGCCTATCAAGAGCGGAACGAACGTGAACAGACTATTATTAAAGCATTTATCAGCGATTTGGCAAATCTCGAAAAGACTTCAATTTCTGATGATGTGCAAATGATAATTCGCGATTTGGTTTCGCATGAGGCATGGGAACCAATGCCTTACATTCTTTTCAACGAACAACTTTCGTGGGAATACAAAGATTTGTTTCCCACCGACCGCTTCGACATCAATCCATTTGATTTGAATGTGGATATTAAACCCGATGGACATATTGATTTTGATAGATTGTTGCACATTTTGAGTCGCATAAAAAATACCTTTCAACTTTTTGACCACAGTGGTAGTTTATGGGACAGATTTTGCTCAAACTTAACAATTATCATCAACGACCCATCGAATCCTTCGGGTTACAGCGATTTTAATAATTCGTCGTTAATTAAATTCTTGAAATTTATAAGTAACAGTAAAATAACACTTTTGCTCGACGAAGCTTACAGCGATGCCATCAAAATAGACAACCCTGATATTCCGAAATGGCGTTCTATTTCGCGTTATATATTCAACAATTTCAATGCATATTCCAAAATTAGCATCGTTTCTTCGCTTTCCACCACTAAAAATTTGGGTGCAACCGGAAACCGTTTAGGCTCGGTTATTACTTCGCCTGCGCGTGAAGATGTAATTGATTTTATTAAAGCACGTTACACGTTTGATAGAGGCAATACCAATTCACTTTTCATGCTTGTAAATACATTAGAATCAGCTCAAACAGCCAAAAAGGTAAAGGATAAGATGGAAGTAGAATTACCCAAAAATGCATCGCGTTCGAGCATCAAAAAAAGCATTGAAGAATTTATTAAAACCGAAATTCATGCCAATACTTTGTTGCAAAATGGTGAAAAAACAAGCAAATACAATCGAATTTCGTTATTTGAAGGCAGTCCGTTGCATATTTTCTTGCTCGATGAATTGCTTTCATTGGATAAACTCGATGTTTTGGAACTTCCAGATGATTTCAAGTACCGTGACGAAGCTTTCTTTTCGTATTACAAAGAGTATTTGGTCAAAACATTGAACAAATTCAGGGTAAATCGTAATTTTAGAACCGAAGCAAATAAACGACTTTCGCTTGCTAAAAAAGTGGCTGAAAGAGTTATTAATGAGCAATATACTGATATTGTGCAAATCATTGAGTCCAACGGTTCGTATTTATTTAACATTCAAATAAAAAATCTGTTTTCTTTCTTTGATTTAGAAGATTTTGTATCGCAGCTTGCCATACAGCGCGGCATTGTAGCTATTCCATATAAGACTGGTTTTGTGCGTTTTTCACTTGGTGGTTATTTGAAAGGAGATAAGAAATCCTACCAAGAGTTCGAGAAAGAATTTGAGACTGCAATTTCCTTATTTCTAAAATATTGGAAGGAATTTATTGAAGCAAAACATCAATTCAAAGATAAATCTACTTTTGAAATTTTGAATTTAATTTTCAGGTATAAAAATGACAATGAATACATTCAAAAACTAACCAAAGATTTTGAAGCCGTAAAAAACCAGCAGCGCGAAACGCTTGATAGTTTACGAATAAGTAAAATAAAGACTTTATACCATTCATTTCCACAAGATTGCGGGGTAAGTATAAATTCAATCGGGCGTTCAAAAAATTCCGTTTTTGAATTTTATGAAAATATAGGTCAATGCCAAAACGTAACAGATTTTATTCGTAGCAAGGCTTTTACAAAGATTTACGAGAATTTATTGCCACAAATATATCGCAACATTCCATTAATTAAAAATTTGGATATCAACACAGTCATTTCAAAATATGGCAAAACATTGATTTTGAAATACATTCAAAACAAATTGAATTTCCAACCCAATTCGTTCATTTTGGATAATCCAGAAGAGCGCATGATTATGATGGAAATATTAATCGAATTGGAGAAAATACTGTTTTCCGATGCCAAAGTAAAAATGCTTGCCCTGAATGCTACTCCAACAACTAAACTTAAAAAACTGAGCGACACGGTAGTACTAGACCGTTCGCAATTGGAAGGTGTGAATGCTATTTTGCGCAAGCACATCAAAGAGTTGTTGTTGCATTTCAATTTGCCATTTGCTAAGGAGGCTGTAATGCCAACAAAATCGGAGCTTTTGGAGCATTCTGTTGATAAATTCTCTGAAATTTTGCGCATTTCGGCAAGCGAATTGGATTTGCACAAATTTACATTGCAGTTAATGGATAATTTGCAACACACGCAAATTTTTGAGGATTCTACATTTGCTCGAAGTTTGGCTGGCAAATTGAAGAGTTTGATTGATAAAGAAGTTTTTTCTGATAAAAGCTCAATTATTTCTATTAAAAAATTATATCTTTTTAGTGAAAATTCAGTTTTAATTAAAAAATTAGCTCAACGAATTGAGTATTTATACAATCAAACTTTATTGGTAAAAGAAGGCGAAGCCAGAATGATTACCGAGTCATTTGTAATGGCTAATATAACAAATGATTTTGAATTAATTGTAAATCAAATACTTTCTTCTTCTGAAATTAAAATTACTGATACTTCGCTTCGAGCTGAAGTACGCAACTCCATTTTGTTTTTGATAGAATTGGTTAATTTGAGTAAAGGCACTGATTATTACATACGTTACACTCATTCGCTGATGCGCATTGTTGAGTCAAATTTTGCACGCCAAAATTCAAGTTACAATGAGATGGTACAGCATGGATACAGCATACACAAAGACTTTGAGCACAAAAATAATTTGGTAGAACACAACGATGGGGCACTCAAATGGCTCAATACGATAATGGCATCGTGTGGCGTGATTGCAACCGAGCAACCTGTGCAAACACATACACGCATTGCAACCGATGCCAAAAAGCGCGAATATCCATTCCACAGAGCCGACAGAACTGAAAGTGAAGATTTTTACTTTGAGCAAGGCAATCAGTCTCAAAATGAATATATTAAGCAACTGAAAACTCGCCCAATGGCTGATTTTTTTGCCAAACGAATGGCTAAGTTTTCACAAAATATGGACATTAACGACTATCGATGCAAAATAACCAAGCGAGGATTGTTTAAGGAGCTTTATATTATGCAAAAGTCTTATATAAAGTATCTTAGCGATAATTTCCGGTTGGTTGGTGCCGACGAAATTAGCCTTGAAGATGCGATGAAATTTGAACCCGACGTGGTGTTGTTTTTAGGTGCGCCCGAAAAAGTAATATCGTTTCCGCAGATAGGTTATTTCGATTTGAATGGACCTAATGGCAAGAAAATCAAAACTATAGTTACACCTTTGAAACCCGAAGTTGATTATTTTGGCGATGTGAAAAAGCCTCGCTTGTCGATGATTAACGAAAAGGTAAAAGAGATGGGCGGAATACCTGTTCATGGTTCGCTTTACGCTGTGGAAGAGGAAGATGGAAGTGTTTTTGTGGTACAAATAAGTGGCGATAGTGGAGTAGGGAAGTCGGAAATGCTTGCCGCCATGATGTTGAAATGGCTCAAAAATAATTTAAAAGGTATTCGGAGTATAAAATTAATTGCCGGCGATATGTTCCATATTTTCCCCGACATAGAAGGAAATCTTTACGGAATTGGAACTGAAATTGGTGATTTTTCGCGCGTTACGGATTTTGACCCCGATTACATAAAATATTACAATTCGCTTTTTGAAAGCAGTGCCGATAGCAATGTGGAAGACCTTAATTCACGTTCTACCATCAGCGGTTTGTGTGATATTTCGATGCCTTTCAAGATTGATATTATGCTCACAGCTCACAATTATTCGCGCAATGAGGCTGGTATTCAACGTTTTGATAATCCTGAAAACTTTATCCTTTATCGCGATTCGCATGGCGAGCGCAAAGAAAAAGCAACAAGCGAAGATGGTCCAAACTTTTTGCGTACACTTTTGCGCTATTCTTCGGAGCCAAATATTATTGAAATTATTGACAATCATGGCAATTACCTCGATGATATTCTGAATTGGGAGCTTGATTCCAACACCAGTTTGCATTATCTGTGTTCATCGTTTAAAATGATTGATAAGATTGATATTGAAAAGGTTGTGAATAAAATTTTTGGAGGAAAATATTTTGAAGAAAATAAAGTCAAATACCAGATTACACAAGTAGATTTCGATATTATCAAAAATCGTTTCATTGCCAAAGGAGTGAACGGCAACGAGGTGGCTGAAGCTTTGATAGACCGTAAAATATTCAGTACCAATTACAATTCACTTGCAAGTACTCCGGCAGGTCAGCCTTTCATTGCAGAGAGTGGTCAGTTGAAATCTACCAAGTATTTTATTGATGCCTTGAAGAATGGACGCGATGCAAATTCCAAAGCACAAAATATTCAATTTGGTATTTTATCTACTGATATTGGCAAGAAAGGAAAAGAAATTTCGGGTCCACAGAAAGCTTCTGAAGATATGCGCAAATTGATTCAAGAGGTTCGAATTTCAAATCCTTCCATCAATCTTAATCGTCAGATGGTTAGGCAATTGATTAATAAAAACTATGGCAAATTACTCAGCAACGACAAAACGAGCAATGAGCTGTGGCGTTACAATTTCTTTTTGTGGCAAATGCATAAAATGAAGCATACCAAGCTAGTACGTTTTGACGATGCCAACACCGAGATAGACCTATCGGGCATTCATTACGAAGGCTTTGATTACAACACGCCCTTTACGCCTCTTTTGGTTACGCCCAACATCAATATTGAGTTGAGTGGTTTCACCGAAACGTACAGTCAGTTAATGAGTTTGCCAAATAACAAAGAGTTTGCCAACGAATTTTACGAAAGTGCTCAATCCTTATTTATTGCCGAAGGATATTCGCATGAAACAGTTGTAAATAACATGGTTATGCAATTGCTTTTGACAAATGGTTATTTGAATTCCGAAGACATCAATCGTGGACAAATTACAGAAAAAGTAAACCGTGAAACTTTAGCAGCTGCTCGTTTTGCCGCCGAAAGAATACTTTCTGAGAACAAAAAAAAAGCAGGTAAAACAAACAATGAACCTGAAAAGCAAGATGAAGAGCAAAAAAAATCTTTAACTGAAAAGAAAAATAAGAAATAAGGTGTTTTTTGACATATTTTTTAAAGTGAATGAAAAAAGAGCTGATTTTCAAGCTCTTTTTTCTAAAAAAAATGGTATATTTGCTTTTTAAAAGGATTAAATCTCATAACAAAATGAAAGTAAATAAAGAATTGATTGATTTTTTGGAAGAATTAAAGGAAAACAACTACAAAGAGTGGTTTGACTTAAATAGAAATAGATACGAACAAGCAAAGAAAGATTTTTTGGAGTTTGTAAACGTTTTGATTCATCGTATTTCGGAGTTTGATAGTTCTGTATCATATTTAAAACCAAAAGATTGTATTTTTAGGATTAATAGAGATGTTCGTTTTGCAAAAGACAAATCGCCATATAAAACTAATTTTGGAACTTACATTGTGAAAGGTGGCAAAAAAAGCGGTAATGCTGGGTATTATCTTCACATTGAGCCAAATAACTGTTTTATTGCGGGTGGAATTTATGAGCCTTCACCCAATGATTTGAAAGCAATTAGAACTGAGATTTATGAAAATCCCCAAACTTTTAAATCGTATATAGAAAATACCGATTTTGTTAATGCATTTGGTGGACTTTCTGGTGATAAACTTACTAATTTGCCTCGTGGATACGACAAAAGCTTTGAATTTGGAGATTTACTGAAATATAAGAATTTTATATCTTTTAAGCAATTGACTAATAATGAAGTTTTAAGCGATAATTTTCTTGAAAAATTAGCAAATTATTTTAATGCAACTGCTTTATTTAATGGATATTTGAATGAAATTATTGCAAAATAAAAAAACAGCCAACTTTTATCTTTTTCATAGAAAAGTTGGCTGTTAATTCAAAAAATTATTGCTTCAAAACGATTCCAACTCCATTTTTTCCATCAATTTTAATGTCGAGTTCTTTTTGAAAATGAATATGTCTAATGTATTCATTTTCAAAGGCAGCAGGCATATTTCTGAGGTAATCAATATCATAATACCCATCGTTGATAAATGGATTAATTGTAAAATAACCTACACCAAAAGAAGTAAGATTTTGAAAAAAGTGCGTTCCTTGACTTGGGTCAATTCTAAAGTTTTCTAAACCCGATTCTACAATTAAGCGAGCAGCCGAAATCTGCGACCATTTAACTGGAATACCTAAGAATTTATCACTCGAACCCCACCTTCCGGGACCCACAAGTATGTAATTTTTGTTTCTTGCAACAAACTCATCGTTTATTGTTGAAACAAAATCAGCTATTTCTGTTGTTTTTGCAGCATTAAAACTTCGTGGTTTTACATATACAATGTCGCAAACACCTTTAATTTCACCATTTCCAAGTGCTTGTTCGGCAACTAATATGCAATCCTCCTTTTTAATATCTTTCAAATTTAAGTGTACAATTTCTTTAGATTGTACAATAGGTCTGATTTGTAGAAAGTTAAATATTCTAGGTTGTCCTTTGTGGACATCTAAATTTACTGCAAATTCAATTTCTATAGCCGAACCCATTTCTTTTTGTCCTACATCAAGTAAATCTGCAATTATGTCAGCTAGTGGAAATGTATTGTGATACAGAATGTTGGCAAAGGTAATTACTTTTTTGCCAGAATAAATTCCACCGTGCCTAATCATGTTGTTTTGGTAGTCATAAGTAGATGCTACAAAGCGCATTGATGAATGATTTTCAGCAGCTTTGATTCCGACGCTAACAATATTGACTCCATCATCGGTGGAGGCTTTGAATGAACTTGGATTTAAGTCAAGTGCATAAAGTTTTTTTTGAGTGTCGCGCAAAGTGATTTGTGGCGATGAAAGTTGTAATATTTTTTTTGGATATTTTGGCGAAAAGCGCAAGGTTTGACCACCTTCAACCGTAATTTTACCTAAACCAATGGCTACATTTGCAATACCATCTTCTGCCTTTTCAGGCGCAATAGGATAAAAATTGATAGAGCGCGCAACACCTGAAATGGTTGGATAAAATAAGTTATCATATTGACTACCACATACTTCTTGAACTATTATGCCCATTTGTTCTTCGTCAATTATATTGGAAGTAGCGTCCATGTAGGCTTTACTTGCTTTAAAATAAACCGAAGCATATACGCTTTTAATGGCGATTTCGAGCATTTCAACCATTTGAATCAAATTGTTGGTATTCGGAATCATATAGGTAGAGTAAATACCAGCAAAAGGTTGATATTGTGAGTCTTCCAATAAACTTGAAGAGCGAATAGCCAAAGGTGCATTGGCAACTCTGCAAAAGGTTTTTAATTGCCTAAGCACTTTCAAAGGGAGTGCAGCTTCTAAAAATTTATCTAATATTTGTTTATCATTTAAAGGTTCGGAGAGAACAATCGGATATAAATGATTGTCTTCCATAAATTTGGCAAATATATCAGTAGTTATTACAATCGTGCGCGGAATTGATATTAAAATGTCTTTGTATTTGTGGCTTAATTGATTCCGTTTCAAAAAAGAATCGATAAAAGCTAATCCTCTGGCTTTTCCTCCCATCGAACCTTCGCCAATGCGTGCAAAGGTAAGGTATCCGTCGTATTCTTTGCGTTCGAAGCGGGCAATTATTCCACGACCTTTGTTGAGTCGATAACTTGCAATGGTATTGTGAATGTAATTACGTACATCTTCTACGCTATTAAAGTCTTCAACAGCCAGATATTTAAATAATTGAGCTAAAGGGAAAATAGCTCTGGCGTTGAGCCAACGCGAAATGTTGTTTCTATTGAAATGATAGCGCAGTGAGTTTTCCGGAATTACCAAAATTTGGTGTTGCAATTCTCGTAAGTTGGCAGCACGACCTATTTCTTCAAAAGTATCGGGGTCTTTGAATACAAAATCGCCAAAAGCTAGATTTTTAAATAGATAATTGCGCAGTTCTACCAACAAACTTTTAGAATATTTGTGCAAAAAGTCGATGCCGAGTTCTTTGGCTTTTATTTCATTTTCAATTTCAGAGGATTGAAGCAAGAATGTCATATTAATATCGTCTTTTTTTACTCTGTTTGCAAGGCGAAATCCTGCATGTGGGTCCATTTCGCCATTTCGGCGGTAGCGAATGTCGGAAATAATTCCTAACATGCTGTCTTTGTATTTTTCGTAAAGCTCAATGGCTTGATTGTAGTTGGTTGCCAAAAGTACTTTCGGGCGACCACGCATGCGCAACATTTCTTTGTAACTATTTAAGCCTTCGGTCATTAAATTGCGGGTTTGCTTCAAAATTATTTTGTAAGCATTGGGCAAATACGATGAATAGAAACGGATAGAATCTTCTACCAAAAGAATAACTTGAACGCCTACTTGCTTAACATCGTCTTCAACATTCATTTTATCTTCAATTAACTTGATGATAGCCAAAAGAATATCGGCACTTCCAAGCCACGAAAAAACATAATCGATTTCGGAAAGGTCTTCTTTTTGTAAGCGAATAGAAACTTCGCGCGAAAATGTTGTAAGCACTACGATTGGAATTTTAGGATATTTGCTTTTGATGTGCTTTGACACGTCAAAAATAGAAGTTCCAACGCTGAGCATAGTGATAATCAGGTCAATTTCTTCTTCTTGAAGAATTTGAAATGCTTTATTTATGCTGTTGGCATGTATAAAGATAGGTGGATTGCGCAAATTGAGTGAAACGTACTCGTCAAAAACCTGTTCGTCAATTCGGTCGTCTTCTTCTAAGGTGTAATAATCGTAGTTACTACAGATTATCAACACTTTGTAAATGCGTTTCTGCATTAAATTTTTAAACGATGTTTCGTTAAAATCGTATTCTTGCGCAAAAGTTATGGATTCCATTGTTATTCTTCGTTTTATAGTTTAAAAAGTAAGAAAAGATGAAAGATAAAAGATAAAAGATGAAAGATAAAAGATAAAAGATAAAAGATAAAAGATAAAAGATAAAAGATAAAAGA
>DZBP01000105.1 GCA_022729915.1 Draconibacterium orientale
ATATCGAATTAAAAAGTGCAATAGATACTTCCAGAGAAGAAGGTAGAGAAGAAGGTAGAGAAGAAGGCAGAGAGAAAGAAAAAAATGAAATTGCAATTAAGATGATAAAAGCTAAAAAAACAATTGAAGAGATTATGGAATTTACAGAATTAACTAAAAAACAAATCGAAACCTTAATCAAAGAGCTAAAAAGGTGAGTGTTTTGTGAATTCATTTAATAGACTTGATGCAAATTCATACTGGAAGCTTCCCTAAGCCCTTTTTGCATTGCAAAAATCGATTTGTGAATTATCATGTAATAGAAAAAGCGACCTCCCACTAGTGGAAAGTCGCTCGTAACAAAAATCAATACTTCAATTAATCAACTATCTTGAATTCTGTTCTGCGGTTTTTAGCTCTGTTTTCAGGAGTATCGTTTTCAACTATCGGTTTAGTTTGTCCATAACCCATAGCTTTAACTCTACTAGCATCTATTCCTTTTGAAACAACATAGTCGCGGCAAACGTTGGCTCTGTTTTGAGAAAGCGTCAAGTTAGCAGCAGCATCGCCCACGTTATCGGTATGTCCTTGAATTTCTACACTCAACTCAGTGTATTCTTTCATAATTTCTACCAATTTGTCTAGCACTTTGAACGATTCATCATCTTTGATGGTTGCTTTAGCAGTTTCAAAATTTACAATACCCAAATCAAAAGTACGGTCAGGATTAACTTCCTTAGCTTCAACAGAAAGGAAAACATCTTTACCTGCTTTTACTTCAAATTTTTCTGTTTTATTCAAAATTTTATTGCCTGTAAAATAAGCAATGTATTTGCCCGGAAGTAATTCTAAATCGAATGTGCCTTTTACATCACCATCGTAAACTACATTTCCTTTGTCGTCAACTACTTTCATGTGAGCATCAAGAGGAGTTCCATTGTCTTTACTTTTCAAAGAACCTTTCACTAATTGTTCTTTCACTTCTTTTGGTTCAGCTTTTTTCTCTTTTTTGCTCAAACGAAGCACTAATTGAATTTCGTGAGTTCCTTTAGCAGCATTTGAAATATAGCTGTTTTCCATTTGATAAGCATAAGCTAACGTGTAATTTTTAGCAGCCATACCTACACCGGCAACAAAACTGTTATTAGTACGGTAACCACCTTGTAAAATGAATTTTTCCATATAAGTAGCCATTACGCTAAAATCGAATTGCCAAGGAGTAGTTTTAACACCACGCATACTTACTACTGGTTTCAAAGCCCATGCATCGGTTGCTTGGTAGTTGTAACCCAAACTTGCTATGGTGTACATATTGGTCTTTTTGCGCTCGTACAATTGAGGCATAACTACTTGAAGTTCTATGTTTTTGTTAACATAAGCCAAACCAAAACTTGCAGTGAAACTTGTTTGGTCGAAAGGATTATCGCTAACAGTAGGGTCGGTCATATCAGAAAATCCAATTTTATTCACATTTAATTTGTCAATCAATGCACCTAATCCCAAACCTAAATTCAAAAAATGCTCATCACCAAATTTGGCTTTGTAACCATAGCTTAGCGACAAATTATTAGAAGTAGTTAACCCTTGTGTAGCATTCACAACCGAAATACCAAAACCCATTTTTTCGTTGGGGTTCAAATAAGCACCAAAAGTATTGATTCTTGGTGCGCCTTCAAAGTCGAGCCATTGAATGTGAGTATTAGCAAAGGCTTTCAACCATGAATCATCAACGGTATAAGCCGGATTGTAAAGAACAGGGTTTTGGAGATTCAAATTGTAATTCGCTAAATTTTGAGCATTTGCCTTTGTAAAAATGACCAAGAAAAAGGCAATACCTACCAGACTATATATTATTCTTTTCATAACAAAACTTTCTTTTAATTAATTTTTCTAATCAATATTGAATTATTAGAATTTCTTAAGATAAGCTTACGCCATTCTATATCTTTTTTTTAGAAATTCTTAAATTCAAGTTAATAATTTAAAATTGAACTTATTAACGAACAATTGTAATAAAACCTTTTATATGTTCTTCGCCTTTTGAGAAAATATAATAGTAAGTACCGCTAGGTAGTTCTTCTTCGTTGTAAGTAGCAGGCCAAGTATTATCGTATCCTTTCGATTCGTAAATAGTTTCGCCAATGTTATTGAACACTCTCAAATCGTAATCATACATTTCTTCTGCTCTTTGTACAACCCAAACATCATTTTTGCCATCGTTATTTGGCGAAATATAGTTAGAAGCTTGCATGTTGTTGTCTGTAAGTGCTTCTAATGTTTCGAGTACAATCGGATTCAATGCAGCGGTGTTCAAATTATAGTTTGGCAAATTGTATTGCTCATTGTATTCCAAAACCATAATTTTGTATTCTGTTTCGGGTTTCAAATTGGTAACTTTAACTACTGTTCCAGTTCCGTTATAAACACAATACCAGCCCGTTCCGTTTACTTCATCACCCGCTTTGAATTTGCTATTAGCAACGTATTGAACACCTACTTGTCCAGCTACTAAACCAGATATATCTTGACGTACAAATACAGCACATTTGTTGCCATTACCACGTTCCCATTCTATTGTAAAGCTAGTTCCGGTAATTCTCTTTAAGTTATAACCTTCTACCTCTTGTGCTACAATGTTGTAAGCTTGAACAGTTGGTGCAGGCACAATAACGATGATTTGAGTTGCACCAGTTGTTGAATTATACCAGTTTGATTGTGTAGGATAAAATGTTACTCCCAAATTATTACTTCCTGTTGGCAACATAACACCCATAGCAGGATTGTATTTGTATGTTCCGGCTAGGTTTGAAGTGCGTGTTGTTTTAGCTACTGCATTCAATTCGGTTTCGTCCAAAAGTTCGCCATTGATAATAAAATGTGGTTGTGGCCAGTAAATATAAGGAGTTCCTTTTTTAATAACTACATTTGAATTATCGCCTGATGATAACGGATTGATTGCATGAACTCTAATCCAATAAGGCAAAGTAGCATCTAAACCCGAAAGACTTGTAGTAGTAACATTGCCTAAATTTTTGCCGGCATATCCATCTACAAATTCAGTAAAATTCTCATCGTAAGCTACATCTAAAATATAACTTGTTCCATTTACTACTGTACTCCAATTAATAGTAGCTCCTGTTCCAGTTACCGAACCCAAAGTTGATTGAACAGGTGCAGGTGGCTGTGTGTTGATAACATTTGAATTTGCACCTACCAAAGTTCCTCCCGCTCTAACTCTGTAATAATAAACTATTCCTGAAGTTAATCCAGTTACATTGTAACTTAAAACATTGCCTACATTTAAGCCATTGTATCCGCTAACAAATGTTCCGAAATTAGGGTCAGTTGATACATCTAATAAATAATATACCACAGGGCTTGCATTGTTGTAAGTCCAATTGGCAATAAAACTACTTGAAGTTAAATTTGTAGCTGGCGTAGCAACTGGAGCATCTGGAGCCATCAAACGAATGTTGTCGATATACATTAAAGCTCCTACCACAGTTCCGCAAGTAGCATCTTGAGTACCGCAAAGAAATTCAAATTTTACTGCGCCTGCGTAAGGTGAGTTAAAAGCTTGAGTTGTCCAAGGTTTACTGTCGCCTCTTTCATAAAGCACTTCTGTTTTATTACCTGTTGCAACTTCTACTATCCAACCATATACATCATAATCATCACCACCATCAACGGCTCTCCAGTCCAAAGCGATTCTTTCGTTTAATATAACCGTAACCGAAGGGCTGGTTGCACTTGGTCCGTGGGCTGTTCCACATGCAGGAGTACTACCGCTAATTTTCATTACTAAAGCAAAATTACCTTCCGAAACTACCGAAGAGGTTATATCTACACTGGTGATAATGTTCGAACCGTCGTCGCCACCAATTGGAATATAACTATTATTGATAGTCCAACCGTTGGTAGAACCTTGTTCAAAATTACCATTTATCATTTGCTGAGCAAAAGATACTTGGCTACCAATTAATAACAGAAAAATGACTATTAAAAAAGAATATACTTTTTTCATAACTTAAATCTTTTAGTTTAGTTTTAATTTTTTTTTATTCTACAACTACTTTATTTCCCATCATTTCTGATAAACGAACTAGGAAATTAGCACCCTCTGGCGAACTGCCTAAAACAAGGCTATGAAATACAATACGCATTTTATAGGCTTTAAATTTTTCTAATTTTGCCTTATGCTCATCTAAGTTGCTTGGGCAAAGACTTAACCCGTGAAAAACAATATTATCGGCTTCGGTCAAAGCGAAAATATGCAACTCACTGTAAGCCTTAGCTTCTAATTTTTTCACAATTGCTTCAAGTGGGTCTTCTGAAGCTGGCAAATTGTACTTTTCAGCTCCTTTTACAGCACTATTGTACTTTGCCGATGCCGAAACTACTGCCAAAGGGCTTTGTGCCCATGCAGCATTTATACCAAATACTACTAATAGTATGGCATAAAGAAAGGAAATTTTGATTCTCTTCATAATACTAAAATTTTAATAAATATTGAATTTTTGTTAATATAAAACCAGTAACAACAATTATTGAAAAATAAACGAACTCCATAATTTGTTTTGTTTTGAATTTCTTCTTTTTCGTAATGTTACTACTGTAATTAATTTTATACAGACAAAATTACTGTTAATAAATACTAAAAAAAGAGAAAAAATATTTGTTTCTTTCACATTTCTTTCACATTTTGTGCCTCACTTTATATGCACAAATTGAATAGTTAAGTTATACTAAACTCCTATTTTACTGTTATTTGTAAAGAGTTAATTTTTGTTAATGTGAAATAAAAAGAAAATGCTTAAAAATAAAAAACAGTGCATTTTTCAGCAATTTATTTTATCTTTGCGCACTCAAAATTAGGATAGATAATCATAAACTTATACATGAAAAGGGATATAAAAATATTAATTGTAGATAATGAGCCTGATTCGCTCGAAGTAATAAATAATATAATCGTTTCGAGTGGCGAAAACTACGAAATACTATTGGCAATAACAGGAAAAAATGCATTGCATATAATAAAAAAAGAAAAGCCCGACTTAATTATTTCGGACTGGGTGATGCCCGAAATGAGTGGAATTGATTTAATTGGCGAAATTCAATCATTGAACCTAACCAATCCACTTCCTGTTATTATTTGTACCGGAGCAAAACTCGAAGTAGGATATTTAGCGAAAGCATTAAATAAAGGAGCAGTCGATTTTATTCACAAACCCATAGAACCCATTGAATTAATCTCGCGGGTTAAAAGCATTTTGCGTTTTAGCGATACCTACAAACTTCTTATGCAAGAACGCGAAAAAAATGCAGTACTGGACAAAGGATATTTAGAAAACATCATTAAGCAGCAAGACGAAGAGCTAAAATCAAAAGCCATTAGCATTAGTAGATTCAATCAATTGCTAAGCTCGGTAAACAGCGATTTGAAAAATTTAGCCAAAAATGTACACGATAAAGCTTCGGAAATTAACATCTCTGAGGTAGTTATTAAAATAGACAAGAATATAAAAAGCGACAACTGGAAAGATTTTAAAGTTTCGTTCGAAAAACATTATCCCGATTTTTTCAACTGCTTGCTACAAATTAATAACGAGCTGACCAACAGCGAGCTTCGTTTAGCGGCTTTGCTCAAAATCAACTCCAGTACCAAGGCTATTTCGGGCATTACACAACAAAGCGTCCGCAGCTTAGAGATGGCACGTTTTCGTTTGCGCAAAAAACTAAACATTCCCAAAGATGAAAGTTTTGAGGTTTTCTTTAATAAATTAAATTGTTAAATTGTTAAATTGTTAAATTGTTAAATTGTTTTATAAAAAATTCTTAATTCTTAATTCTTAATTCCTAATTCTTAATTCCTAATTCCTAATTAATTAGCTCTTGATACAACTTGTTGTTTTGTCGTATAATTGCTTTGTGGATATTTGCTTTCCAATGAATAATGCTTTCTGATGTTTCGGGAATAGAATTTAAAATCTCGTTGATATTGGTAAATTGATAAATCTCATATTGCCTAAGTTGTTCTAAAAAAGGAGTTAACGCATTGGTTTCGCATGGCTTTAATTGTAACGACGTTTGTTCTATTTTTACCTTTGTCATCTCTTCTATTTTCACTTCTACTTTTTCCACAGTGAACCAAAATTCGGTACTTTTGTTTCTTTCACTAATTACACCTATTTGGTTACCAAGTTGTTCTGTAGCCAATTTACAAAAAGCCAAACCTAAACCAGTCGATTGAATTTTTCCTACCTCTTTCGATTTTACTTGCTCGAATTTCTTAAAAATAAACTGTAAATTTTCTTGCGAAATACCTTCTCCATAATCAATTATGCTTATTTTGAGTTCGTTTTTGCCGTATTCTTCTACTTTAATATCAATAGATTTGTTTTGTGGCGAAAATTTTATTGCATTGGTTATTAAATTAACGAGTATTCTGAAAAGTAAATTTTTATCCGATTTAATTTTATAGTTTGAAGTATTGTGCATACGAAATTCTAGGTTTTTTTCTTCTCTCAAAAACTCTACTTCCTTTAGTACAGCTTGTAATTCGGTATTCAAATACAAAAGCTCGGTTGTAAAACTCATTTTTTGTGCTTCGTATTTACCTATATCTAAAATATTGAGTACCAAATTTTTCATTGTTTGCGCACTCTTTATTACTTTTTCATACGTTCCGTTCAAAAATCCATCTTCGGGAGTGCTTAAAATTACTCCCAAAGGGTTTTTCAAATCGTGTACTACCATATTCATCAAATCTTGCTTAAATTTTTGATTTTCTGATAATTCAACATAGGCTTCGTTGAGTTTGCTCATTTGGTTTTCGATTTGTTTGTTTTGAAAACTTATTTTCTGAGTTCTTTCGGCAACCGTTTTTTCGAGGTTTTCGTTTATATAGGAAAGCTCGGTGCGCAACCGCTCAGATACAATAAAGGCATTTGCAAACTTCTTTGAAATCAGGTAAACCTGCGAAAGCATAAACGTAAACCAACCAAAATGTGTCATATATCGGCTTTCAATAACCGATTTGTTTTGCAAAATATCGTTGAAAATTGTCAAAATCAAGATTAAAATACCAATAGCAAAAATGTTTGAAAATTCGATTTTTTTTATCCACGCTATGCTAAAAGCATAAATAATAAAAAAAGCATTTACTCCCATCCAAACTAAAAAATAGTTCAAATAATTCAGGTAAAATATTGGCTTAGAAAATACCAAAAACAAAAATAATATAAAATTTGCACTCAATACAAAATAAAGCACTTTTTTATAGATAATACCTTTAAAAATAGAATCGAAATACAAATAGAAAAAGGGCAAAGCAACGGTAATAGAAGCAAGCTCGGTAAAAATAACCCAACGCCAAGTAATATTAAAAAAATATACTTCAAAATGGTTTGAAGCAACAAACATACGTGCAAAAACTAGAAAACTAAAAATAGCAAAATACAACGTTTCGGTGTTTTTGCGAAGTGTAAAAAAAAGACCAAAATGATAAACGCTCATTGCCAGAATGATGCCCAAAAGCAAAATATTTACAATCTCACTTAGCGTATGCGCATCGTGCATTTTTTGAGCATTGCCCAAACGCAAATAATGCTGCATTCCGCCTTCAATGTGATGAAAATTAGAAACTTGATAAATAATTTCAAGCTCAGAGCTATCCGTTTCTATCGTTATGAGTTTGTTGTCGTATTTTGGTAAGCTTGTTTGGGCAGTTTTTCCTACTTTTCCTATTTCAAAAATTTCTTTTCCATTGATAAACAGCCTACTTGCAGTAAGCGGCGGCATAGCTTGAATAGCTAGTGCTTGGTCAGTTTTAGGTAATTTAATTACAAATCGAACAGTAGCAAAACCTTGTTTTTTAACACCTTTCGGATTGTTTTTGTTCAGATGCCACGACCCGTTGATGTAATTGTATTGAGGCTTTATTTTGTTGTTGCTAAAATCGGAACTAAACAAAAGTTCGTTCCAATAAAACTCCATTTCGCCTTGCATTACAATTACTTCGTTTCTTTCTAAATTCCAAGTAGTCAAATCAATAACTCCTTTTTTAGCTTCTATTTTAAAATACTTAACTTCGCTGCAAGCACTAAAAAGAGTAATCAATACTATAAATAAGACAAAGTTTTTCACTATTCTTGTTTTTCATTTTCCACAAAAATAAATAAAATTTTAAACTTCTACTCATTAAAATAAAAAAAATAGGGCTACTATCAAAAGATTTCACCCTTATACAGTGAATTTATATTGCAACAATCTCATAATCTGCGCTATAAAATATATCTTAGCCAAGCCTAAGCCGATGAAGCACAAAACAAAAGGATTGCTTACTTGAATTTATAACCCAATTGTAACGAAAACCATCGCCCTGCTTGCGGATATGGAAAACGCACACTTGTTTCTGTAATTTTCATTTTCGTGCATAATTTGTAGAATCTTTATTTTTTTTAACAATTAAAAAGCTCATAAAACAGCTATCAATTCATTAAAAATAAAGTACAAATTATTTTTTTAGAAAATCGAATATATCAAAATATGCAATTTATTGCTAAAATTTAGATTTGAAATGAAAAAAAATATGTAAACTTGCAATCGAAATTAATTTGTATCATTTTATTATTCAAAGACTTAAATAAATAGCACAGGCTAAATATATTTATCTGTTTAAAAACATGTAGATATGTGAATTTATTTATTATAGAATAATTAAATTTGCACTTTATTTTTCAATGCAAACGTTTGAAAAAATAGTTAGCACTTAGCTTTTTGTTTTGGTGTTTTTCTAGTTCAAAAAAAAAAAAAGGAATTATTAAAGGCAGAAGCACAAAGCTTTGACCTACATAAAAGCAAAAAAAAGAATTCAATATTAACAATTAAGGCATCAAAACCTTATCATTTTCAACCATTTACTTATCATTATGGGTAAAAAAGCAACGGCAGAATTAAAACAAGTCGTAATCCGATTTTCAGGCGACTCTGGTGATGGAATGCAGCTTACCGGTACGCAATTCTCAAACACATCTGCTTTATTAGGAAACGATGTTTCTACATTTCCCGATTATCCGGCAGAAATACGTGCACCACAAGGAACCGTAGGTGGTGTGTCTGGTTTTCAACTACATTTCGGACAAACCGAAATTACAACTCCGGGCGACTACGCCGATGTGTTGGTAGCTATGAATCCTGCTGCACTTCGCGCTAACCTTCGTTGGGTGAAATCGGGTGGTACTATCATTTTAGATGTGGATAGCTTCAACGACAAAAACTTAAAACGTGCCGGATATGTAAACGATCCGCTTCCTGAACTAAAAAAAGGGGATTACAACATCATAGAAGCGCCAGTAACTGAGTTTACTAAAAAAGCGCTTGAAGGCTCTGGCTTAGACCAAAAAACAATTCTTAAAACCAAAAACATGTTTACCTTGGGTATTGTGTATTGGCTTTTTGACCGTCCTTTGACTTACACAGAGCAGTTTTTTGACGAAAAATTTGGTAAAAAACCACAAATAGCCGAAGCAAATAAAACGGTTTTGCGCGCTGGTTTCAACTTTGCAGAAACCATCGAAGCGTTGGTTTCGCACAAAGTGGCTGCCGCTGAAATTGAAAAAGGCATTTACCGCAACATAACCGGAAATGTGGCTACTGCTTGGGGACTTTTGGCTGCTTCCGAAAAATCAGGGCTACCATTGTTCGTTGGTTCGTATCCGATAACTCCGGCTACCGATATTTTGCAAGAACTTTCGGAACACAAAAATCTTGGCGTAAAAACATTCCAAGCCGAAGACGAAATAGCAGGTATTGTAACTTCTATTGGTGCTAGCTTTGCTGGTTCTTTGGCTGCAACTACTACTTCGGGTCCGGGTTTGGCTCTCAAAACTGAGGCTTTAGGTTTGGCTGTTATTACCGAACTTCCTTTGGTGATTGTAAATGTTCAACGTGGAGGTCCTTCTACTGGTTTGCCTACTAAAACAGAGCAATCGGATTTACTGCAAGCTGTTTACGGACGTAATGGCGAAGCGCCAATGCCTGTAATTGCAGCAAGTACTCCTTCTAACTGCTATTTTTATGCTTTTGAGGCTGCACGTATAGCTGTTGAACACATGACTCCGGTTATTCTACTTACCGATGGTTTCATTGCAAACGGCTCGCAACCTTGGAAAATTACTTCTATGGACGAACTTCCAAAAATAAACGTACCTTTTGCAAAAACCGATGCTCCTTATCTTCCTTACGAACGTGACGAAAAGTTTGTTCGCACTTGGGCTATTCCCGGAACTCCCGGTTTAGAACATCGCATTGGAGGTTTAGAGAAAATGGCTAAAACAGGTACTGTTTCTTATGTTCCTGAAAACCATGAAGTAATGACCAAAGAACGTCAAGACAAAGTAGATGCCATAGTTAATTTCATTCCAGACCTAAAAGTAGAAGGTGCTTCTGAGGCTGATTTACTTATTATTGGCTGGGGCGGAACTTACGGACATCTAGTTTCTGCTACTCACACATTGCAAGAAGAAGGATATAGCGTAGCTCATGCACACTTCAATTACATCAATCCGCTACCCAAAAATACGGCTGATGTTTTGAAAAGGTATAAAAAAATTCTTGTATGCGAATTGAACTCCGGACAATTTAAAAAGCATTTGACTATCAACTTCCCGCAGTTTAGTTATTTGCAATACAACAAAATTCAAGGATTACCTTTTACTGTTTTAGAAATAATAGAACACGCAAAAACTTTATTTTAAATTGTTAAATTGTT
>DZBP01000106.1 GCA_022729915.1 Draconibacterium orientale
CGATATGCGTGCAACGCCCTACGTCATCGTGCGATATGCGTGCAACGCCCTACGTTAATCGTGCGGTTGGCGGCAACGCCCTACATCACAAAATAATTCCAATTATCCCCAAACATACCGTTCGTCGTATTCGATTTTGTATTTTTTCAAAAAAGCACGAAATTCCGATTGAAATGTTTTTTTTGAATGATGCGTTTTTTGATTTTCAATGTAGGTTACTACTTTGTCTATTTCGCTCGGATTAACCGAAAAAATTCCATAACCGTCTTGCCAATAAAACGTTTTGTATTTTTCGCCTTTTGTTTTTATCCATTTCGATGAACGTTTTTTTATTTGTTCCAACAAATCGGATTGAGTAGTTTGTCGTTCCAATTGGCAAAGAATATGAATATGGTCGTAATATCCACCCACTTTTACAGCATTGCATTTCAAACTGTTGCAAATTCCGGCTATAAAACTATGCAATTCATTTTCAATGGTTTCGTCTATTGCATTTGCTCTGTGTTTCGTGCTAAATGTAATATGTACATATACTTGCGATAAAGATTGTGCCATGTTTTCGTAGGGCGTTACCCTACGTTAGTTTAGTACAGCCTTTCAGGCTGGTTATTTATACTAATTTGTTAATCGTTAACATAGGGCGTGCCCTACGCTAATTTAGTACGTAGGGCGTTGCCCTACGCTAATTTAGTACGTAGGGCGTTGCCCTACGCTAATTTAGTGCAGCCTTTCAGGCTGGTTTTCAATTTGTTCCAACATTTTTTGTGCCTCTTGGTTTGTGCTGTCTTTTTCGATGGCTTGTTTCAGATAGTCGATGGCTAATTCTGTTTCGCCAAAGGTTTGAAGGTTTTTAGCTTTTTGAAACAGCGAGTTGGCTTCTGTTTTTAATCGTTGTTTTTCAGCTATTTCAAACTTTTTGAGATTTTTTTCAGCTTTTTCTGTTGCCTTTTGTGCATCAAAATAAAAAACTACCGACACAATGAGGGCAATAAGGGCAAAAAATGCTATCGAACTCATAATGAGCATAATTTTGCGCTGTTTGTCTTTTTCTATTCGGGCTTTTTCGGCTTTTTCGCGTGCAAGGCGCAGTTCTTCTTGCCGTTCGGCTTCGGCGCGGGCTTCTTCTTCGGCTTCTTCGCGTACTTTTTTGGCTTCCAAAATAGGCGCAACCAGCGTATCGTGGCTTATTTCGTAGCTAATGCCTCCAGTGGTGTTGGGTTCGGAACGCAAAATACGAGTTTCCAAAAGCTGGCGCAAAACGCCTTCGTCTATGCCTTCTTCGCGCAGCAAAGCCTTGTCGGGCAAGCTCATACGGCTGTTTTCGATGATGAGTTTTTCTTCTATCACGCGCCTGATGCGGTTTTGCTGCTCGGCATTGCTAAAAAACTGCAAACTTTCGTGGTAGTGCGCTGCAAAGATGCTTTTCAGCTCGCCCAAATCGGTATTTTCTATCCGGTATTTGGGCAATTTGAATTGTTTGTGCTTTTCTATCACTAAATTTTCGGCTCGTTGGCAAATCATTTGCAACTGAAAGGTTTCTATGGTTTTGGTATTATTTTCGGTTAAATAATCCAAAATGCGTTTGAGCAAATTTTCATCGAACGAAAAAACGGGCGAAATGAACTCAAAATTGCTATTATTAGCTATCGACGCAGGCTCAGTAATGGCAAATTCGGCTTTTTTTCGGTCTAAAGGCGTAAGTTCGTAAAACACCTTCAAAATGTTGGGCAAATAGTCCGAAATTTGATTGAGCAAACTCATGCGGTCGCTGCGAATAGCCATTATCACCTTCACAGTGAGCGGTTTGTAGATTTTTTCAATCTCGTGTGGTTGCAAAAAATCGTGGTCTATTTCGAGCATCAAATCCAACTCATCGCGCACATTTTGAGGCACTTTCACGTAAAGCAATTCTTTGAGCTGCTGTTTGAAATCGAGAATTTGCTCTTTGGGATACGAAAAAATTTCTTCAAACTGGTCGAAAAACAAATAAAAATGTGTTTCGGCTTCGTTTTCTAACTGTCTCTTTTTCAAGTGATACCAAAGCGAATTTTGGTTTGGCAAAACCTTATCGAGCAGGTTGCGACGTGTGTCGGTCGATTTGATGCGCCCTACAATATTGTCGATGGGCTTAGTTACGTTTTGTGCGTACTTGGTAAAACGCAGCGTAAAAATCTGATTGTTAGTAGTTTTGTCAAATTCCAGTTCGGGAATAATTCCGGCATTGATGAGCGAACTTTTGCCCAAACCCGATTTAGAATACAGCAAAACCAAAGGCTCAAAGCGCATTAATTCTAGCATTTTTTCAATATCGGCAGTGCGCCCAAAAAAAAGTTCGTGCTCGTTGCGTTCAAAAGGTTTTGTACCCGGATAGCGTCGTATGTTCATGGTTTATAGGTTTTTAAGTTCGTTTTTAGCTTCGTCAATTTTTCCTCTCAAGTTTTCAATTTTCATTTCGTAACTCATGCGTTGCGTGGGGTCTTTTTCCAAATCCAGTTCCAATTCGTATTCCGAAAGTAGCCGCAAAAGGCGTTTTAGGCGTTCTTTTATCACGTCCTGTTGCTCTTGTTTCACCTCATTTTGAGCTTGTTCTATCTTTTCCGAATTGTTGAGGGCACGCAATTTTATGTTTTCGCTTTGCTTACAACGTTTGTACAATTCATCAATAAAATCGTCGATTTGTGTGTCGATGATTCTGATATTGAACTGATTGGCACACAGCTCTTTCACCTCGCCTTGCGGATTGTGCGAAGCTGCCACACGGTTAAAAGCAAATTTTGCCTTGTCGAGTTCCAAAATGCGCAAAAGCAATTGCATATACCATTTATTGAACTGAAAACCAATGAAAATGAGGTCTTTAGAAGCAGCTAAATTCTTTTTGAAAAAAGTAGGCAAGCCACTTTCGCCCAAAATGGCTTTGAGATACAAAAACAAATCATCGTGCGAAAGTATCATCGATTCGTCTTTCAAAAACGAACCTATCATATTGTAAATGAGTGGGTTTTCTTTTGAAACTTCGGTTAGCTCCACCATAGGCTCGGTAGCCGAAAAATACATAAATTGGTTTTTAAGTTTATGATTTTCAAACACTTTTTGCAAAATCATGTCGGGCGAAACGTTGATGTACAAATGAAAAGGAATTTCAACCAAACGAGTAAAAATTTCGGGTGCTTTGTAACTCGCAAAGTGTTGTTTTATTTGCCTTACATAGGCTCCTTTGTGCATTTCTTGTTTGAACAAAAATAAGCCTTCTTTGGGGTAAAAATCAAGAATGGCATCTTTTCGAGTTTCGGCAAGTTGCTCAAAAAGAGCATCATAAATGCCTTTTCCTTGTTCATTGGTCAAAATTTCGGGACCCAAAAAGACGATAGCTTCTTTTTGTTCGATGGAATACATCAAATCGTCCCAATTGTAATTTGTATAAGTACTCATATTGAGGTGGTTAATGGATTGTTTTCTTTAAAAATAGAATTTTTGCTTTGTAAAAATACACTTTTTTTTCAAATGTGAAATTTTTTAACAAACAAATTGTTTTGTAAGTTGAGATTAATTATTGTCAAAATATTGTATATCAAATTGTTAATTTGTTTTCAAATTTTAAAACCAATGAATTTTGAAGTCTAAAAAAATAAAAAATTGAATTTTAATATTTTTTAGTACTTTAAATTTGTTAGTACTAAAAATAATCTATATATTTGCATCGTTATAATACCAACAAAAACCAACTACCGCCAAACCAACCAATATTTAGATTACTATACTGCAAACGATAACTTTGCCAAAGTTTAAAACTTTGGCAAAGTTCTAAGGGTGTCAATAATTTGATTAACAGTTTGTTAGTGATTAATAAATTTGTTATTTACAAGCAATTGATGCGATTACTTTTAATTAAAAACAACAACATAAACAAAGCAAGCCATGAAAAAAACAGTAAGAATTAGTTTAGGAGGAAGTGTTTTTACAGTTGAGGAAGACGCTTACAATTACCTTTTGGAATACCAAAAGGCACTTCAAAATCAATACAGAAAGCAAACCGGCGGACGTGAGATTATTCACGATATTGAAGTGCGCATGGCTGAGCTTTTCAACTATAAACTCGACAAAGTAAAGCAAGTAATTACGTATCTCGATGTATTTGAGGTGATTGAAGTTCTTGGTAAACCAGAATTGTTTGACGAAACTCACATCAATTCGAGCCAAGTTGAAGCCGACGAATTTGAAGTAATTAATCGTACCCGAACCAATTACAACCGAAATTCGCGTTCCGAAAAACGCTGGAATAAGCGCGCAAAAAGTATTTTTAGAGACATCGACAATCGTGTTTTGGGTGGCGTGTGCGCCGGATTGGGTGCTTATTTTGGAATAAGTCCGGTCGTTTTTAGAGTTTTGTTTGTTCTGCTGTTTTTCATAGGCGGTGGTAGCTTGATTATTTATGGCATTTTGTGGGTAGCACTTCCTGCGGCTTACAGCGTAACTCAAAAAATGGAAATGCGCGGCGAAAGCATTGATATTAGCAACATTGAAAACAAAGTACGCGAGGAATTGGAAAAATTGAAAAATGCCTTTAAAAATTTTTAATTTACATTTCATACTTCACTGATTGAGCTTAAAACAATTTGGTTTACAACTTAATTTAAAAAATAAGATAATGGAAATAGAAAATAGTATTGCACAAATGAGAAAAGGCGTACTCGATTATTGCGTGCTTTCTTTGCTTTCAAAAGACGATTTGTATGCTTCAGACATCATAAAAAAATTAAAAGAATCGGAATTGATAATCGTAGAAGGTACTTTGTATCCTTTATTGAATAAATTGAAAAACAGCAACTTGCTAACTTATCGCTGGGAAGAGTCCACGCAAGGACCTCCACGAAAGTATTACCGCCTTACTCCCGAAGGAGAACTTTTGCTTCAAAAGCTCGATAACTCATGGATTGAATTGGTTTCGACAATAGAAAGTATTAAAAATAATCCGGTGAAATTAAAATTACCTGAAGCCGAAGCCAATTTAAGTACAGATTATGAAATAAAAGAACTTCCGGAAAAACAATAGTAAAAAAACTGTATTTTTTTATTATTAATTTTTTTAAAAATATAAATTTCTTAAAAAATAGATAAAATGAAAAAGACATTGAGAGTAAATATAAGCGGCACAATATTCAATATTGATGAAGATGCTTATTACAAATTGAAAAACTATCTTGATGTAATTGAGGCTCGTTACAACAATTCTCAAGAGGGAATGGAAGTTTTTTCGGATATTGAATCGCGAATTGCTGAGCTTTTGAGCGAACGAATCACTTCGATTAAGACGGTAATTAATTTAACTGATGTGGAAGAAATTATCAGCATAATGGGTTCTCCCGAAGATTTTGACAGCAATGAAAATCTGGCAAACGACCGAAATAGCGCATTTTCGCAAGCCAATAGAAACAAACGCCGCATGTATCGCGACTCAGAAGGCAAATATGTAGCTGGAGTAGCAAGTGGTGTAAGTCATTATTTTGGTGTTAATCCACTAATAATTAGAGCTTTATTTCTTATTTCGTTGTTTTTTGCAGGCACAGGTTTGTTCATTTATTTGATACTGTGGATTGCTTTGCCAGAAGCAGTTACGCCTTCGCAAAAACTGGAAATGAAAGGCGAACCTATTACCATTTCTAATATTGAAAACTCTCTTAATGACGAGTTTAGAAATGTAAAAGAGAACTTTGAAAAGTTCAAAGAATCGGGCAAATATGATGAGCTAAAAGGCAACGTAAATCGTTTGGTGAGTGGAGTAGGCTCAGTGTTGGTTACTGTAATTAAGGTTGTACTCATTTTATTTGGTATAGTTTTGGTTTTTTCGGCTGTTTCTGCAATTTTTGGACTTACTGGAGGCTTATTTTTTGCCGATACCATTGTTTCAATCACTTCCGAAGGCGTAAACACTTTAGACCACAATGCCTTGATTGATTTGATTGACGATTCTTCTAATAAGTACTTCATTTACATTGGTTTAATTCTTACTACTGTGTTGCCGCTTATTTTAATTTTATTTTTTGGCTTAAAACTTATTTTTAAGTTTCGCTCTAATAATAAAGTAATCTTTTTGTCGGCTTTGGGTCTTTGGTTAGTAGGTCTTTTTATGATAAGTTTGTCGGGATTTCGCCTGTCAACTAATTTTAGACAAAATGCAGAAATTCCTGAAAAAAAGGAACTTAGCTACGATAAAAGCAATACAATATTCATTTCGCTCAATGAATACAATTTGGATTCGATAGATGATGTTTTGATAAATGTAGATGAACTGATTGTTTTTCAGAAAAATAAAGAAAAAACGGTACTTTTAGAACCCAAAATAGAAATTTTGCCTTCTACTAATGACAAAATAGTAGTAGAGCTGATAAAAGGAGCTAAAGGAAAATCAAAAAAACAAGCATTTGACAATGCCAAAGCGATAACTTACAAATGGGAAATGACCGATTCGGTATTAAAAATTAGTGATTATTTTGAGTTTTCGGAGAAAAATAAATGGAGAAATCAGCGTATGAAGTTAATTATACGAATTCCGGTAGGAAAAAAAGTATTCATAGATGAAAAAATAAACAAAATGTATATTACTTCAAAAAATACCGAATATTTTTGGGACTACGAAATTGTAAATCGTGAACTTATTATGACCGAAGAAGGTTTAAGTATTCCTGAATCGTTTATAAATAAGGAAAATAGCACCGATACAAGCTTTAATTCCACAAAAGAGGTAACTGACGATATGCTCAATGAATTGGAAAAAGAATTAAAATAAATGACACTTTTTTTCTTTGTTTTTCAATGTCGTTAGCTAGCAAACTAAAATTACTTCGAAAACAAGGTATAAAAGCTGATACAGAATAAGAACAAAAAAGCTGTGAATTAATTTTCACTGCTTTTTTGTTGAAAAAAAGTAGAGATTAAAAAAAAGTAAAATATTTTAGAAAAATTTTGAAATTTAAGCCAAAATGAATATCTTTCCAACTTGAAACTTTTACCAAAAAAAGGAAATTGAAGTATAAATTTAGTATTTTATAGAGTTTAACGTATAAAATAATATACAATTATCAGAATATGATAGACAAAATACTTGGAAATGAGGATGGGTATAAATTTGGCGATAGATACAAATTTAAATCGCTAAAAGTATATTCAGATAGCGAGTGGATGTTCAATTCTACCAAAAAATATCGAACCGTTTTCGATAAAAGCGAGGTAGATTATATAAGTGCTGAATTTCAGTTCTACAACAAATTATTTGATGAAAAAGAATGGGAAGCTGAAATTAGAGTTAAAGCGTTTGATACTAGTGGAAAAACTCGAAAGGAGCTTTGTAATCAGTTAGAAATACTAAAAGTAACTCCCGATAAAAATACTGTAACCCTACACAAAGGTTGGGGAACAGACAAAAAAGGTGGTTTTTGGAAAAAAGGAAGCTATATTTGGGAGGTGTATATCAACGATTTTTTGGTAGGCTCTAAGGCTTTTTATGTAGAAGATGTAGGTATAGTAACTCCAAAAGTAAACCCGTATTTTGATATTGATTCGTTTAAGTTTTATAATGGACCTTATGACGGCTGGGAGATAAAAAAAGACAAGCGAGTGTATTTGAAAAAATTCAATCGCACCACCACACTTTTTATTTGGGGCGAAATAACAATAAGGGTTAAGACTAACCTTGACTTTCATCTCGAAATGTTTATTAATTTCTTTGATACGCGCGGAAACTTAAAAGGGCGTGCCGAAGTAAGCGACAGCGTTAAAAAAGGAAGTACCGGAAAACTTTTTACTTTTCAAGAAGGTTGGGGCAGTAAAACCGGAGGTTCGTGGAAAGATGACCATTACTCGGCTCAAATTGTTTTCATGGATTCCATTATTGCCATGATAGAATTTGATGTAGGATTGAGCGACGAAGAAGGCATTCCGAATCAAATTAATTTGGAAAACAAACGTTCCATCTTGGAAAAAACTTCAAAAGAGAAAGAAGCCGAAAAAAGCCTCGAAGAAGTAATGCAAGAGCTTGACAATTTGATTGGTTTGCAAGAAATAAAAACCAAAATAAAAGACCATATTACTTATTTAGAATTTATTAAGCTTAGACAAGAAAAAGGCTTTGCAGATGAAGAGCAAATAAGTCTTCACAGTGTTTTTACCGGAAACCCGGGTACTGGAAAAACTACTGTGGTCAATCTTTTGGGCAAAATATACCAAAAAATGGGTTTACTCACTACTGGTCAAGTAATTGAAGTGGACAGAGCCGACTTAGTTGCCGAATACATTGGGCAAACTGCTCCAAAAGTAAAGAAAGCAATTGAAGATGCTCGTGGAGGTATTTTATTTATCGACGAAGCATACTCTTTAACTCGCGATAATGCTGATGGTAAGGATTTTGGACGTGAAGTAGTCGAAATTTTATTAAAAGAAATGTCAGATGGACCCGGAAATATTGCCATTATGGTGGCGGGTTATCCGGTTGAAATGGGCAAATTTATGGATTCCAATCCGGGTCTTCAATCGCGCTTTAAATACAAATTCCATTTTAGCGATTACACGCCCGATGAGCTGTATGAAATAGCTCTTTTTGCAGCTACTAAAAAAGGAGTAACATTGCACCCAAAAGCTGCCGAAGTGGTTAAAAAAATGATGATTGATGCATATAGAGACCGAGACAACACGTTTGGAAATGCACGTTATGCCCAAGCAATTATTGCCGAAGGAAAAATGAATCTGGGGCTAAGGTTAATGAAAAAGCCGGATTTAGAAAACATGACTAAAAAGATACTCGAGACTATTACTTTAGCAGATATTCAAAAAATTAAAACGGCAAAAAAAGGTGAAAAACTCGACATTCCTATTGATGAGGAATTGCTCAAAATTTCGATGGAAGACCTTAATCAACTTGTTGGAATTGAGAATATTAAAAAAGAAGTAAGCGAAGAAATAAAATTGGTAAGATATTATAGAGAAACCGGAAAAGATATTTTGAATCGTTTCTCGCTTCATACTGTTTTTAAAGGAAATCCAGGAACCGGAAAAACGACAGTTGCACGTATTATTGCACGCATTTACAAGGCATTGGGTCTTTTGGAACGTGGGCATTGTGTCGAAACTGACCGTGAAGGATTGATAGCCGGATACACTGGTCAAACTGCAATAAAAACGAAGGAAATGATAGACAAAGCAATGGGCGGCGTGCTTTTTATCGACGAGGCTTATGCTTTGACCGATTCAGCCGGAGGTTTTGGAGCAGAGGCTATTGAGGTGATTTTGAAAAATATGGAAGATAAACGTGGAAAATTTGCTGTGGTTGTAGCTGGTTATCCCGATAATATGGACAAATTCTTGCTTGCAAACCCGGGCTTAAAATCACGATTTGATAGAACTATTGAATTTACTGATTTTTCTATTGATGAGCTTTACAGCATTGCATTGTTTATGCTTTCAAAAGAAAACTTATTACCCAATGATGAAGCTAAAGAACATTTAACCAAATACTTATCAAGTATTTATTCTAAACGCGACAAGCACTTTGGAAATGCCCGTGAAGTGAGAAAAACCATAGAGAAAGCTATTAAAAATCAGCATTTGCGTATGGCTTCGCTGGACTCGGCAAGCAGAACTCCCGAAGCAATGGGCACTTTGGCATTGCAAGATGTTAAAGAATTTGAAATTACAGGTACCGCCGCTCGTAAAGGACAGGTGGGCTTTATGTACGGAACGATTTAAAGTTTTAAAGAAAATTAAATAGGTAAAAGCGGAAATGTTAAAATTTTTCGCTTTTATTTTTTTGTATTTTAAATTAGTTAATTATTGATTTTGATTTAATCGGTTATTGATTGAAAATAAATCGTTTAGTAAAGTATAGAATAATTATTTTCATAACAAAAATCATATCAGCAAAATCTTACAAGTAAATAATTACATGACAAATAAAGCAAATCATACAAAGCAAGAAAAATTAGCCGCATTTGAGCGTTTATTGGATATAATGGACGAATTGCGCGAAAAATGCCCTTGGGATAGCGTGCAAACTATCGAAAGTTTGAGAACACTCACTATTGAAGAAACATTTGAGCTTACCGATGCCATTTTAGCTGGAAATTTAGAAGAAATAGAAAAAGAACTTGGTGATTTAATTCTACATATTGTTTTTTATTCCAAACTTGGCGAAGAGCAAAAAGCTTTTGATGTAGCCGATGTGCTTCATAAAATATCCGAAAAATTAGTTTACAGACATCCACATATATTTGGTAATGTGCAAGTTAAAGATGCAGAAGAGGTGAAACAAAACTGGGAAGAACTCAAACTTAAAGAGAAAGACGGTAATAAAACCGTTTTGGGAGGAATTCCCAAGTCCCTTTCAGCAATGATTAAAGCCAATAGATTGCAAGAAAAAGCACGAGGAGTTGGCTTTGATTGGGACGAAAAAGAGCAAATTTGGGACAAAGTACTCGAAGAATTTAACGAACTTCAAGCAGAAATAGCCATGAACAATGTGCAAAATATTGAAGCCGAGTTTGGCGATTTGTTTTTTTCACTTATCAACGCAGCACGTTTGTACAATGTAAACCCCGAAAATGCCTTAGAACTTACAAATCAAAAATTCACCAAACGTTTTAATTATTTGGAAGAAAAAACAATAGCACAAGGTAAATCTTTGAAAAACATGACCTTAGAAGAGATGGACGTTTATTGGAACGAAGCCAAGAAATTGTGATTTTT
>DZBP01000107.1 GCA_022729915.1 Draconibacterium orientale
TTAATTATGAATTATGAATTATGAATTGTTAATTATGAATTGTTAATTATGAATTATGAATTTTTACCCTTTCACTTTTCACTTTTCATTTTTCATTTTTCATTCTTCACTTTTCACTTTTCACTTTTCACTTTTCACTTTTCACTTAAATAAGTTTCCACTAAAGATTTGATTATTAAATTGTCCTTCAATATAAATTTACTATCGGAAGGAATGTATTCTATTATTTTTGTTTTTCCTGGAATTAAATCGAAATAATTAACAGTAAACAAACCCTCATCACCCAAAACATTCAAATACACATTCTTTGCCAATGTATTGGATTTTAATTCGATACTATATTTTTCTCCTTCTTTTGAAATGACTGTTTCGATATTTGTTTTGGGTAAATTCAGATTTTTAATTTCCGTAAAATAAAGCTCGTTGCTCGATAGTAATTCACTCGCCTCATAAACAGAAGCCAGCAAAACAATATTTTTGTTTTTCAATACCGTTGCCAATTCCTGTTTTTGCAAACTCAGATAATTTTTGCTCGTATTTGCAAGCACATCTATATTCGTCGATTTTTCAAACAACAAGTGTCCATCAAAATCAAACAACTCTACTTTCAACATTGCAGTTAAATTTTTCAATTTATCCGAAACAACAAAAATCTGAATTTCCTTTTCCGTTTGAACCGGACTTACCAAAATTGGATTGAATGCTTGTTTTGCAAAATAATTCAACGCTTTCCAATTACCATAATAATCTGTACCAGACCACGATGCCACGGACCAACAATCGTTCATTTGCCAATACAAGCTGCCCATAGTGTAAGGCATATCGCGCCGATGCGCTTCAATTGCCATTTTCATCGATTCGGCTTGCAACACTTGCCCCACGTACAAGAAGTTTTCAAAGTTTGAAGGCATTTTATAATACCAGCTCATATATTCTTTTATGCGCAAATTTCCAATTCCGCTACGTTGATGCGCCGCCATCACTTCCGATTCAATGTCAAAATCTTCGGGCAAAGCATACTTTTTCACCGTTTCAAGTTCTGGAAAAGATTGAAAACCATACTCACTCATAAAACGTGAGCGCACTTTCAGAAACTCACTAAACGGTTTCTTTCCGTGCCAAACGTCCCAATAGTGCATATCGCCCGAAGTGCTTGTGTACGAGGCATGTTCATTGTTTGCTGCTATCGGCGACGAATGTTGATATGCACGGTTTGCATCGTATTGTCTAACTACATTGGGCAAAATATCTTTAAATATAGTTTCGTAAGCAGCCCAAATTTCGGCTCGTTGTTCGGGAGTGTATTGTTGTTTCCAACCCCAACCTCCATTTTCGTTGAATTGCTGCCAAGCCACATCTATCTCGTTATTTCCGCACCAAAGCGCAATACTTGGGTGATTGCGCAAACGAACCACATTGTCAATCGCTTCTTGTTCAACACTTTTAAAAAAAGCCTCATCATTCGGATACATACTACAAGCAAACATAAAATCTTGCCAAACCAAAATACCATATTTGTCGCAAAGTTCATAAAAAACATCTTCTTCGTAAATACCACCACCCCAAACTCTTAGCATATTCATATTGGCATTGGCTGCCGATTTTATTTCACGCTCGTAAATTTGAGGAGTAACTCTGTTTAGAAAAATATCGTTCGGAATATGATTGGCACCTTTCATAAAAACAGGTTTTCCGTTTAATTCAAAATAAAATGATTTGCCATTTTCGTCTTTATTTTGAACCAACTTTAATGTTCTAAGTCCAATAGCGTTTTGGGTCTTTTCAACAGTTGTTCCATTCGATATTAGTTTGGTTTCCAATTGATACAAATAAGGTTCGCCCAAACCATTCGACCACCAACGTTTTGGGTTTTCTATTTCAAAATCAAGCTTTACTTCGTTTTTTCCGGCTCGCAGTTGAATGGTTTCACTCGAAAGGTTCAGATTGTCCTTTGTATTTGTAATTTCCATATTTACAGTTTGCTCGCTCGTACTTTCTATTGTACAAATCGCCGAAAGACTGGCTTTCTTTTCGGTCAGGTCATTTTGCACGAATTGAATAGAATTGATTTTGGCTACGCTCCAAGCTTTCAAATAAATAGGTCGCCAAATGCCAGAAGTTACAAAGCGTGGTCCCCAATCCCAACCGTAATGAAATGGGGCTTTTCGAGTAAATGGGCTCACTCTTTTGTCGGCAAGCTCGCCATTTTCGGATTGGTCATTTGAAGCAGGCAAAGCGTAGCCGTTGGCAGCAAGTTTTTGTAATCCAACAGTTATAGGCGAATGAAAATAAACTTTCAGTATGTTTTTGCCTTTTTTTAGTTTCTTTTTGCATTCTATATTCCACTCTCTGAACATATTATCGGCTTGGAGCACAATCGAATTGTTTAGATAAACATCGGCATAAGTATCTAAACCTTTAAAGTTTAGCTCAATACGCTCTTTTGTTAATAAATTATCCGTTACTTCAAACTCTGTGATAAAATACCAATCTTCTTTATCTATCCATTGCAAGTTTTTTTCGTTGGTTCTATAAAACGGGTCTTCGATTGCTTTGTTAGAAAATAAATCGGTATGCACACAGCCCGGAATTTTTGTCGGATACGATTCGTTCGTTTTTACTCTAAAAAGTTTCCAATTTTCAGTTAAAGCTATGGTTTGGTTTTCGTTTATTTTATTTGAATTACAAGCTATTCCTGTCCAAATCAAGACAATAGCATATATTAATTTTTGTTTCATAATTTAAATAATAAGTAGCGAACCCTTTTTAATAGTTTAGTTTGTTTTGCCAAGTGCTTAAATTTTATTCGATTACAAAAATATTTACAACAAATAAAATAGCACTAGTGCTTACTTGCAAAATTAAATATAATTTTCCTGCTTTACAAATGGTCTAAATTTGGGGGAAAATTATAGTTTTATGATGCGGATTTTGATTTTTTACAAAAAAGCAGTAACTTTGCATTCTGAAAAGCGTAAACTTTTTAGCAAGCGTTGCCTTTACAAACAACTAAAAAATGGAAAATCTACATACAAATATAACCATAGAACAGCTACAAGGCATGATGGCTGATTTAATTGTTTCGCAACGTGAAACAGACCGCAAGTTTCAAGATACAGACCAGAAGTTTCAAAATATAGAAAATCTTTTGTCGTTTAATTTTCATTGTTCCGAAAAAATATATCAAAGAACAGATAACCAAATTCAAGCAATGCTGCAAGAATTTGGATATAGAAAAAACGAAAAAGAAGTAGCTGAAGATTTTTTTTATACGATATTAACTAAAACCATGTCATTAGAAAATTTGCAATTCGATTTCATTGATATGAATATCAGACGCAAACGTAATAACACCGAAGCAGAATACGATATTATTTTATACAATCATTATAAAGTTTTAGTAATTGAAGTAAAATACAATTTCAGAATAGACCAATTGCGAACGTTTTACGATAAGAGATTGAAAAAGTTTAGAACACTTTTTCCCGAATACAAAGATTACAAACTTTTCGGCGGAATAGCTGCTTTGTCGTATGAAAAAGACGTAATAGAAGAAGCAAAACGTTTTGGATTCTACATTTTAACTCAAAACAACGAGAGCATTAAACTGGCAAATGAAACGGATTTTGAGCCCAATGAAATAAAATAAGTAAGCATTTAACAAAAAAGCGAAAACTTTGATTTTCGCTTTTTTGTTAGCTAGCTCAATGACTATTCTACTTTGGCATGAGCATAATAATACTCCACCAAAATTTACTCCAAATAAAATGCACTGGTGCTTAGTTAATTATTAGTTTTTGAATTTTTGAAAAAGATTCTGATTTTGCAAGGCAGAAATAAATTCCGGCAGTTAATGGAAGTGAAATGTCGAAACAATTTTCTAAATAATTGTTTTCAACAAAAAACTGAGCTACAATATTTCCGGTTATGTTGTAAAAAATAAATTCCACATTATCTAGCGTAGGCATTGAAAGTGAGAGTTTTATATTTCCATCAGAAGGATTTGGAAAAATACGAAAGTCATCTTCACGTTGAAGTGTTTCGATGGAAGTAGTAGGTTGATTAAAATACTCTACTATTTGAGCCATCAAAAGATTGCGAGAGCTTTGAGGATAAACACTTTCAAAAGGAAATCCTAAATTTATCACTTTTCCTTGTGTGGTGCCTTCCGGAAAAATACCCGAAAATGCAATTCCGGCATAAGCGGTAGTTGCGGTAGATGAATATTCCAAAACGGGAACTCCTCCACCAAAACTTGTCAGTTGGTCAGGGTATTTTACGTTGATGGTTCCAAAATTGCCATTATCGAAAGTAAAATTCAAGTTTTCAAAAAAACTCGAAAGCACGCCTTTTGCTGTATAATAAACACCCGAAATATTATTTGGCGAATCAAAAAGATAAGCACTCTTCAAATAATCGTGATAAAAAGCTTTGTCGCTTGCCGAACCTTTGTAATCTAAATCCCAAGCAATTTCTGCTCCCGAAACAAAAAGATTGCCTCCACTTTTAAGGTAATTTTTTAAAATAGTTTGTTCCGCATTGCTAAACGTTTCGTCGATAGTGCTTTCGTCGCCTAAAACATAATCGACATATTGATAATTAGTTAGCAAAAACAATGCATTTTGAACTGCTTCATTGCTTGCAACATCAAACGTTACATTCAGCTCTTTAAGCGCAAGTGCATGGTATTTCATAAAATCAAACGTATTGCCTGCCGAAAGTCTATCAAAACCCTGAATTACAAGCATTTTTGCCGATATATTGTCTGGAACAACAGCTAACGCTTCTGAAAAAACGGAAGCTCCTGACGAATTAACGGCTTTCAGTTTAAAATAAGTAAGCTGGTATTGTGTCAAATCGTTTACTTGCATCAACAATTCCGAGGTTGTTCCCACTAAATTATAATTTACGCCATTAGTACTTTTATAAATTTCATACCCAGCAGCTCCGCTAACTTTTGAGAAACGTATTTCAACCGAATTTTCGTCCAACACTTTCACGCCAAATGATTTAGGTGCACCCGGAATGGCTTCGCCTGACGAATAAGTATAATAAGGTTGCGACATAATTCCAACCTCATTACTAAGCAGTTGGTATAAATTTTCGTCTTTTAAAACCGTTTTTATATCCATAGGCTTTCCATCGACCCAAACCAATGTATTGACCAATCGAATTCCATGGCTGTAATCCATGTAGGTATTGATGTGTCCAAAATACAAGGGCTGCCAAAATGTTCCATCGAGTTTGTGCCAGCCATAAATTCCTACTTTATTTGGGTTTTGAATTATTTTATTAGAAATTACCAAATCTTTTTTCAAACCGCCCAAAATAATATTGGTTCTTTCCCAAGTAGATTGCTGGGCATGCAAAGCCGTTTCTATTTCTTGGTTGTGAAGGCTAAACATAAAAACTTGCTCATTGTCATTACCATTCGGAGCATGAGTTATGGGCTGAATACGCAATTGAGAAGCTTTCCAAATCGAATCGACCATTTTGGTTGTTGGCAACGAACAGCTAAAATAATCGCCTATTTTTTGTGTCATTTCTGGACTCAATGGCAATCTACAAAAATCAACATCAGAACCTATTGCAAAATAATCGGGTACAACTTCCACCAAACATTCGTGCCAGTTTTCTTTAAACCTTACAGTTTTAAATGTTTTACAAAATGTAGGCATGTTTCCTTTTTTTGCTTCTTCAAAAATTCGTTCTTCGCGGTCTTTCAAACTCATATTCTTTATCAGTTCCACAAAAGCGCTTCCCTGTATGGCATCGGTCGGGCGTGAAGGAAATTGTGCTCCGGATAAAGTGGTGCTTTGCTGTATTAAATTAGAATATGCTCTAAAAGGCGAGCTTAATGGATAATAAGTATAGGCTTGATTTTCAAAAGGTGTGCCCGAAAAGATGCTATGTATAAACCCATTTCGTTCTACTTGCACGGTATGCAAAATGGCTTTTTCGGGATTTGTTTTCAAGACAAACGATATTCGGTTGTTTAAAGCTGAATAAGTCCAAAAGTTGCTGTTGGTATTTTTTGTAAAAGTGAAGTGATTTTGCAAATAACTAACCATCAATTTACTACGATACCACGTGCCGCCAGTAGCACTTACAACAGGCTCACCGTTGTAAAGAGCAACGCTGTCGTTGTAGGCAATTACACTTAAAGCGTTGTAGGTCGAAACAGTAAGCCACTCGGCTAGTTTAGAGCCATGTTGACTATCGGTATAGCTGTAATTACTATCAAGAAAAGCAATGCGTTTGATTTTTGCAGGCAAATGTGTTTGACTATTAATGTATCCAAAAACCCAATTTCCTCCTCCGCTGTGTCCGTTAAGCGTAATAAATGTGGGATAGTCCGAAAAAAGTGAAGCTACCGAATCCACCATTCCGGCAATGAGTTGGTCAGAATGCAACGTACGCCAAGTTCCCCACGATTTTTGAGCCGCTTCTACATAGCAAACTACAATGTTTGCATCGGTTTTGATGTTTCTTATAAAACGAGTTTGTGCTCCAATATGCTGAATATCATAATGCCAATCTTCCGAAACTTTGTCAATGTTTCCGATTGTATTTTCAGTTGAATTGCTATTGGGCAAGGCAAAGAAAATAAGTTCTACTGGTTTTTGAGCGTCAAAATGCTCCGCCGATGGCGCATTGATTTGAATTTTTGTATCTGGCGCCCAAACGGGGTTTGTAAATTCACAAATTTGTTCTTGGTAATAAATACTTTTTTTAAAACCAGACAAAACAATATTTTGTCCAAACAGAGTGGACGAAAACAACACAATTAGAAGATTAATAATTTGCTTTTTCATAGAAATAGAATTTTTGTAAGTAGTGTTTGTAAGAAAACAAACATAAGTTACGAATGCCGAATAATTTTGCAATCAATCTAAATACTCCAACAAAATAAAATGGCTTTTTCCGTTGGTTTGGATTTGCTTAATTTTTGCAGTCATTTTTTTGCTTTCGGTAGGAAAATCATCGGGGCTTTCTTTAGCCCATGTTTCGGGCTTTGCATTTAAATCGCCTGTCCAGCCCGACGATGCCGAAAAAACAGTGAGTTCAATCGTGTATTCATCGTTTTCGTTTTCAGTGATTTTGCTTACTTGCGAAAAATTAAAAACTTCGCCGCTTGCATCAACTATCTGATAAACATTGCTTTTGTATTTAATTTCGTCCACCGATTTGTGTGTTTTAATCTGTTTGCCAAAATATTTCAAAACAGTGTCGGCAACTGCTTGTTTATTTATTCCAACCATTCCTTGTTTTGCTTCTTGGAACAATTCATTTTGGTAATTCCTATAATTAAAATAAACTCCAAAATAAATGAGCGTTTCATCGCTCGCTTCACCTTCTTTGAATGGCGAAGTATTGCAAGCCGAAAAATATGTAAAAAACGTATTCAACTCCGTAGTTTCGGGTTGTTTTGATTTGTTTTCATTTTCGAGCAAAGGTATTGAATCGAAAGAGTTTGAATTTGTAGATAATGTTTGATTTGAATTACAGCCATACATTATCAATATTGCTACGAAAAGCAATGCGTAAAGTTTTTTTTTCATAATTATTTAAAGTATTTACAAATTGGAAGTGCACTAAAGTATTAAAATAAAAGATGATTGCAAAATAATTATTCTCAATATTTTAACCAAAATAAGCACCCGTGCTATTTTAATTGGAGCAAACCTTTTTGTAATTAAATAAATTTTAAGCACTTGGCAAAATAAAATATACAATTTAATTTGGTTTACTACATAATTCAGGCAAAGTTAATGCAAATTTTCGAAAAAACATAATTATTTCAGGATTATTTTATCTGAAATATTGAAGATATTTAAGATAAAAACAATAAAAAAAGCGAACTAAAATAAATTAGTTCGCTTCATTATTTTCTTCTTGATTTTGAATTATTTCAAAATCAAAGTTGATGCTTATGGGTTTATTTATTCTTTAATAAATTTATCAACCATTACAGCACCTTCGTTAGTAGTTACTTTTACAAAATAAATACCACTTTCTAAACCTTGAACATCAATGCTTGTATTGTTGTCGATTACTGAAACAGATACAATTTCTTGTCCAGCCAAATTAGCAAGAGCAATGAATTTGATGTTTTCGCCAGATACATTCAATACACTAGTAGCAGGGTTTGGATACAAACGAATAGAATTTGCTTTTACTGCATCAATGCCAGCAGATGGATCCACTTTGTACCATTGTTCGGTAGAGGTAGTAGTAGCATTTTTGGTATCAGTAGCTTCAACCACATAATAAACAGTAGAATTTGCAGCTTGAGCAGGAATAGCAGTTTGGGTAATATATTGAGAATTTGTAACTTTTGCAGTGTTCACTACCATAGTAATAGTACCGACAGTATAGTCGCCAGAAGCTTTTCCCCATTTCAAACTAACAGATGCTAAGTTTGATTCAGCGTCAGTAACGTTTGCGGTTACTAATACAGATTCAGTTGAAGTAGGCGCAGTAGGATTGGTAACTATGTTTGTTATTGCAGGAGCTGTATTTGGGTCAGCAGCAACTGTGTACATTTTTTCAGTAGATGTAGTAGTTGCGTTTTTTGCATCAGTAGCTTCTATTACATAATAAACGGTTGTATTTTCGGCTTGTGCAGGAATAGCAGTTTCGGTAATGTATTGAGAATTTGTAACTTTTGCAGTGTTCACTACCATTTTGATAGTACCGACAGTATAGTCGCCGCTAGCTTTTCCCCATTTCAAATTAACTGTAGCTAAGTTCGATTCAGCATCGGCAACGTTTGCCGTTACAGTAACAGTTTCAGACGATGAAGGAGTTTCTTTCGATACCATTATGTTTGTAATTTCGGGAGCTGTATTTGGGTCAGCAGAAGTATAAGTTTGCTCGGCAGAAGTACTTACTAAACTATTCGCATCAGTAGCTTCTATTATATAATAAACGTTTGTGCCATCTACTTGAGCTGGAATAGTGCCTTGATATGCCGGAGTACCTTTGGCTGGCATACTCATATCAACAGTACCGCCCGTATAAACTCCTTTTTCAGTTCCCCATCTTAATTTTACTGTCGCTACAGAATTGTTATCATCCGTAACATTTGCACTAACAACAACCGCATCGCTTGAAGTTGGATTGCTTGGGTTTATAGATATGTCTGAAATAATTGGAGAAGACAGAAGATGTGCCCAAGTTTTAGCTACTCTTATACCATCAATAGTTACATCAGTAGTACCGGTTGATTGTCTAATAGCCATAGCATCTAAATTAGCTGCTGCAGCACCACCTGTCGAACTTACTACAGGAGATGTAGGTTCAGTTCTTCCAATTAATTCATCAAATACATACAAGCTAGAAGTTGCAGTAGCAAATTCGTATTTAAGAATAACCAAATACGTTTTGTTTAAATCAAAAGCATCGATACTGTAGTTTTTTACGTTTCCTGTCAAACTTGAAGTTTGCAATCCGAAAAGAATTTTTCCACTACCATTATCCTTTGTGAATACTCTAGCATAAAATGCACTTGAAGCCAAATTGTCTTTAAAGTGAAAGAAATAATTATCATTTCCTGTAGTAGCAAAACTCATTAAAGCACTAGCATACACTACACCCGAAGTTTGCCCAGTAAAAGATCTATTGGCATCTTCGCCTTGTGCACCCGTTTCAAAAACGCTACCACCTACTCCTGTGTTTGGATAATTGGTCATGGAAAGACTTGTAGCTTTGTAAGCTAAAGTACCCGCAGTACCACTATGATTTACCCATGTACCACCACTTAATGCAACTAATCCGCCGTCAGCAGCACCGTAATCAAAATCTTCTTGTAATAAAACTTGAGCATTGGCAAAGCTCAATGATATTGTAAAAATCAATAAAAATAAAAATTTTTTCATGTGAATTATAATTTAATAATTAATATTTAAAAAAAAAGAAAAGCCAATATTTGACGCAGTACGTAAAATTTTGGCTTACAAAGTTAGTTTTTATTTGGTTATACACAAATAGATTTGTAGAAATATTATGTTAAATTTATTCTACTTTTCCTAAATACAAATCAAAGCATAATGAGTCAATGGTTTATTTTTTTCAACCTGCTACTAATCTAAAGTTTAGGTTAACTAAAGTTTTCCTTTTTGCTAAATTTAATTGTTCTATTGTTCTATTGTTGTATTGTTGTATTGTTGTATTGTTGTATTGATACTATTTAGTGCTTGAAAGAAAACTATACACTTCTAGCTTTTGCCCCTAAATCCCCTGAAGGGGACTTTTTGAAACACGTTGATTTACTAATCGTTACAATAAGCCACTTTAGGGGTTTGGGGCTTTTTTTTCAAAAAGAAGGAGTTTTCTTTCAAACACTATTTAAGATATAAATTTTTGTTTGTGGAGGAGCTGGTAGTGTAAATACCGGCTTATTTTTTTTGTGTAGGGGCTGGTTTTTTGTTGGTTTGGTAGGAAAAAAGACTGATTTTAAGGGCAATAATACTTTTGGAGAATGATTTTTGGCGAATCCGATAACCTTTTTTTTGTGTACGATGACCTTTTTTTTGTGTACGATTAGCGTTTTGGTGAGTACGATTTGGCAATATGGCGATGTTGATTCGATTTTTGGCTTTGGAGAATTTTTTTGGCAAAAATGGGGTGTTTTTGAGGGTTTTTGGCTTTTTTTGCTTTTTT
>DZBP01000108.1 GCA_022729915.1 Draconibacterium orientale
ACGCGAAAAAACTCAATGGTATTTTCAGCGATATGCAGCACATTTGCCGGCAGCTGGCGAAATGGTTTTATTTGATAGAAGTTGGTACAACCGTGCTGGCGTTGAGCGTGTTATGGGTTTTTGTACCGAAGAGGAATATTGGGATTTTTTAAGAGCATGCCCAAATTTTGAGCAAATGCTGATTCGTTCGGGCATTATTTTGATAAAGTACTGGTTTTCAGTTAGTGAAGAGGAGCAAGAAAAACGCTTTCAAGAGCGATTAGCTGACCCTACCAAATCGTGGAAATTGAGTGAAATGGACGTAGAATCGCGCAAACGCTGGGTAGAATACTCTAAAGCTAAAGACGATATGTTTGCTTACGCCGACACAAAAGTTTCGCCATGGTTTGTTGTTGAAGCTGATGATAAAAAGCGTGCTCGCTTAAATTGCATTGTGCATTTACTAGCTCAAATTCCATATCATAATATTGAGCTTAAAACACTTACGCTTCCACCTCGTGAAAAACAAAAAGGTTATGTGCGACCACCAATGACTGAGCAAACGTTTATTCCTGAAATTTATTAACAATAATTAAAGAAGTATTTTTCAATTTTTATTTATCTTTGCACAAAGTTTCAATTTCAAAAAATGCTTGAAATTGAAACTTTTTTTATTCAATTTTTAAAATGTATTTTTCTCATTTACAAAGAAATACATTTTATATCATTAAAGAATTTAGAAAATAACGCAAGTGAATACATTACCTCTTTCAGAAATAAATAAGCTAAAACAAGCCTTAGAAAATGCTGATTCAATTGTCATTACCGGACATCAAAACCCTGATGCTGATTGTATTGGCTCAAATTTAGGCTTATATCATTTTTTAATTCAAAGCAAAAAAAATGTAAAAGTAATTGTGCCTAACCGTTTTCCCGAAAACTTAAAATGGATGCGAGGTGCAAGCGAAATTCTTGTTTTTGAGAAAGATACAGAATATTGCAAGCAAGTTATTGAAAATGCCGATTTATTGCTTAGCCTCGATTACAATGATTTAAATAGAGTTGGCAAAATGCAAGAATCGCTCGAAAAAGCTACTTGCACCAAAGTAATTATCGACCATCACCCACAACCCGGAAATCAATTCGATATATATTTCTCAGATACCTCAGTAAGTTCTGCTTCCGAATTAGTTTTTGCTGTTATGATGGAATTATCTGAAAATAAATCGATTAACAATGATTCTGCCGAATGTATTTTGGCTGGAATTATTGCCGATACTGGTTGTTTTGCATACAATTCTTCTACTCCCGAAACATACTTGGCAGTAGCCAATTTATTAGAGCAACAAGTTGATAAAGACTATATTAAAAGCAAACTTTTCGACAATTATTCGATTAATAGAACTCGTTTGATGGGCTATTTACTGAGTGAAAAAATGGTTGTTTTGCCAGAATTTAGAACTGCTTATATTATTCTAACCAACGAGGAAAAAGATAAATTTGGATACAAAATAGGTGATTCTGAAGGTTTTGTAAATTTACCACACTCCATCGAAAACATAATTTTTTCGGTATTTATTATGGAACATGAAGGAATGGTAAAAATGTCGCTTCGTTCAAAAGGCAGTTTTGATGTGAATTTGCTTTCGAGAAAATATTTTAATGGCGGAGGTCACCGAAATGCAGCTGGTGGCAAAGAATTTGATTTATCGGTAGAGGAAACCGCTCAAAAATTGATGCAACTGTTGCCAATTTACAAAGAAGAACTGCTTGCCAGTTAACTTTCTTTTGAAGTAATAATTTCACTATTGAAAATGGACAAAATTCATAAAAAAATATGATAAAGCAGATTTTATTTTATTTTCTAATTGTTTTTTTATTTTTTTCGTGTTCTGACGAAAATAAAAAACTGACCATGATTCCAAAAGAGGAATTTAAGAAATACAAAACTCCTCTCGAAAAAGCAAATAGAGGTTTAGTAAAAATTGATAAAGACCGTATTGACGCATACGTGAAGCGCAGAAAATGGCAAATGCAAGAAACTAAAGCCGGATTACGCTATATGATTTATGAAAAGGGTGAAGGCGAAAAAATTGAAGCAGGTGATGTGGTAGAACTTAAATATGTAGTTGAATTACTCGATGGAAGCTTGTGTTATTCTTCTGATTCTTTGGGAGTTAAATCTTTTAGAGTTGGACAAGGCGGGGTAGAAGCCGGACTTGAAGAAGGCATTTTACTGCTCAATGTAGGCGACAAGGCTCGTTTTATTATTTTACCTTTTATGGCGCACAGTCTTTTAGGCGATTTTGATAAAATACCTCCTCGTTCGATTATTGTTTATGATATAGAAGTTTTACGCAAAATTCATTACTAATATAGATTTAAAATTTTATAAAATCAATGAAAAAGATTATTTATTTATTACTTTTAGTTGGATTGTTTGCTTGCAATAATAATGGTTTTAAAGAGCATGAGAGCGGATTGCAGTACCGTTTTATTGAAGAAAATCCAACAGCACAACGTCCAAAAATAGGCGATGGCTTAGTTATTTATTTGAAATATACTACCGAAAATGATTCGGTTTTATACAATGGTTCTTTTCGGTTAAAATTAACTGAACCTTCACACAAAGGCGGAAGTATTGAAGATGCTTTTGGACTTATGCATAAAGGCGATAGTGCTGAATTTCTGATAGATGCAAAAAGTTTTATTCGCAACACTGTTCAAGCCGATAAGTTTCCTGAGTTTATTGAAAAATCGAGTAAACTAAAATTTTATGTTCGATTAAATGATATTTTGTCGCCAGAGCAAATGGAGAAAATGCAAGAACAACTTGATGCTCAAGGCAAAGCAGCTGAAACTATGTTACTCGATGATTATATCGAGAAAAATGAAATTAAGCAAACACCTACCGAAAGTGGAATGTTTATAATTCCAATGAAACCCGGAAATGGTAAAGCTGCTAGCTCAAAGGATTCATTAATAGTTCATTACACGGGAATGTTTCTTGATGGCACCATATTCGATTCGTCGGTGAAGCGCAACGAACCTTTTGGATTTGTGCTGGGCGCAAATCAAGTAATTAAAGGCTGGGAAGAAGGTTGTACCGGATTAAAAAAAGGCGAAAAAGTCCGTTTTATTATTCCTTCGGGATTAGCTTACGGAAAAAAAGGCGTGCCAGATTTAATTGAGCCGTTTACAACTTTAGTTTTTGATGTAGAACTTTTAGAAATAAGAAGTGAATCAAATTAAATTGTATATTTTGTTTCGCCAAGTGCTTAAAATCTATTTGATTACAAAAAGGTTTGCTCCAATTAAAATAGCACCGGTGCTTAAAATAATTTTCAACGCAACCATTTTGTGGTTTATTGCATCTACAAATTGGTAAATCTTTTAATAATCTAATTTTTAAATTAAATGAAAAATAAATTAATTTATCCACTTTTATTAGCTATTTTTTTCACTCTTTTGTTTCTTTCTTGCGAAAAAGAAAATTTAAAAGAAGAAGAAGAAGCTCTTTTGGAACAATACATTATTGACAATAACATTACCGTTGCACCCAAAGCGAGTGGATTGTATTATATTGAAACTAAGGCTGGTACAGGAACTACTCCACGTTTAGGAATGTATGTAAAAGTAAAATATACCGGACGACTTTTAAAAGACGGTACCGTTTTTGATACCACCGAAGGGAAAACTACAATACCGGTTTTTGTACTTGGCAATTTGATTCAAGGTTGGAATGAAGGTTTAACCTACATGAAAGTTGGCGGAAAAGCCCGTTTAATTATTCCTTCTGATTTAGGTTATGGTTCGCAAGGTTCAAGTGGTTCTATTCCTGCTTATGCTACTTTAATTTTTGATATTGAGTTGATTGACTCCTACAACTAAATTTTAAAAAAGTAACTTTCTTGCATTCGTTTGGATTTAATAATTCAGGCAATGCAAGAAAGTTTTTTATTTTCTTAAAAATTTGGAAAACTAATTTGTTTAAACGCTTCAATAGCATAAAAATCAGTCATTCCAGCTACATAATCTGTAACAATTTGCTCGTAAGATGTCGAATCTTGATATTTTTCTTGCATCTTTTCTAAATAATTCCCAAATTCGCTGTCTATTAATAATTTACTATCATTATATTTTTCAAAATCGTATTGGTTTTTTAGAATCAAATCGGTTAAATAATAAAAAAGTTTTTCGATAATATTTTTTGCTTTCTCGGCGTTTCTGTTTTTCTCAGCCGATAAATAAATATTTCGGTAATTGAAATCACGTAAATTTTTAATAGCTTCAAACTTTTCGTCAGAAAAACCTATTTTCGATTTTTCATGAGAATTTGAAATAATGTCGTCAACTAATGTGCTGATAATATTACTATTAGACGTTCCAAGATACTTCTTTACACTTTCGGGAATCGAATTTTTTTGTATCAATTTCAGAGTAAGTGCATCTTCAATATCGCGTCCCAAATAAGCTATTTTATCTGAAAACCTTACAATACACGCTTCTAGCGAACTTGGAATTGTATTTCGGGTTTTAATGGTTTCCAAGTCTATAACTTCTTTTCGAGGTTCTAAATATTGTTCGTATTTTTCGCCGTTGTGAGTTATTATTCCATCTTTTACAGCATAAGTCAGATTTAAGCCTTTCCCATTGTTTGCTATATGTTCAACGATTCTGTAACTGTTAATTTCGTGAATAAAAGCTCCATTTCCGCCCAGTAATTTATTCAAAATCCACTCACCATCGTGCCCAAAGGGCGCATGTCCTAAATCGTGCCCCAAACCCATTGCAAATGCCATTTCTACATCAAGCTCCCAACCATTGACATTCAATCCTTTACAAATACTTTTCGCAATGGTAGCTACGTGCAAAACGTGTTCGATTCGAGTGCAAATGTGGTCGTTTTGTGGAGCAAAAAATACTTGTGTTTTGTGCTTTAAACGTCTGAATGCCAACGAATGAATGATTGCTGTTTGGTCTCTAAAATAAGCGCCTCTGGCATCTTCGTCGATAGGTTTTGTACGTTTCAAATATTGCTGATTTGTAAATGGATTTTGCATAGTATAATTGTTATTATTTGTAAAGGAATCTTTTGTTTTTGATAAAAAAATCACTTTAATTCTAAGATTATTGCTTGTATTTCAAATTCTTATACCATTTTTGAATTTGACGATGAAAGCGTCTTTGTATTTTTTTTTCACTTCGCTTAAAATTTTTAAAGCATCTTGCATATTTAAAGCTTCGCCACAAGTATATTTGTAAATTCCGGCTTGTTCGTAAAAACTAACTTTCTGCAAACCAATAAATTCGCTCGAATTTAGATTCATTTTCTTTGGAGAAGTTTTGAATTGGATTTTGTAAATTACTTGGTCGTAATTTTCACTGGTTTGGGTAATTTTTTTTACCGTATTTTTTTTCTCATTTTCAGCTTCACTTTTGTTAATCGTTTCTTTTTGCTTGGTGTTTAAATTCTTTTTTTGAGTATTTTTTTTGTTAGAATTGAGGGCAAAATTTCCAGTCGATTTTGCTTCTACTTCTATTTTGTACTCTTTGAAAGCCTTGAAAATTGCATTTGCTACTGCATTTTGCCCTGATGCAGAGTTGAGCCATTTTTCTTCCTCTGCATTGCTAATAAATCCCGCTTCAACCAATATTCCGGGCATCGCTAAATTGTACAAAACAATCAATCCCGCTTGGTAAACCCCTAAGTCTTTGCGTTTTATGTATCTAAATTGCGTTTGTACTTTCGATGCCATTGTTATGCTTTGGTCAATATTCGTACTTTGGCGGAGCTCCAAAATGATATTGTTTTCGGGCGTATCGGTGTTAAAACCTTTGTATTTGTCGCTGTTTGTTTCAATCGAAATTACCGAATTTTCGCGCTTAGCAACTGCCATATTTTTATCTGCCGATTTTAAACCCATTACGTAAGATGAAGTTCCATAAGCACTTTTTCCGGTTGAAGCATTTACATGAATTGAAATAAAAAAGTCGGCATTATTTCTATTCGCAATTTCGGCACGTTCCATCAGCTCAATGAAGGTGTCGTCCTCACGAGTGAAGAGAATGTTCAAATCGGGAAACTCTTGTTTTATCTGTTTGCCCAGTTTTTTTGCTATGTTTAGCACTATATTTTTTTCGTAGCTGATTAATCCCACAGCTCCCGGGTCTTTGCCTCCATGTCCGGCATCAATAACTAGCGTATTGAGCTCAAAATTTGCTTGCGCTGAACTTTTTCCTGAAAAAGCAAAAAGCAGTAGAATTAAATGTAAAAGGCTTAATTTGAAGCTAAATAGGCTCATTTTTAGTGAAGTACAATGCAATTGAAACATTTTGTATTTTTTAAATTAATATAAAAAATAAAGATGAAAATAGTTTATTTTGTTGATAATTAATATATTAACTTTCTTTAACAGTCTTACTCATTTTGTTAGATTGCTTATTTTTATCTATTTTTGCCACTTTAAAAATTATTAACAATAGTTTCTTACAAAAATAGATTTTTTACAAAAAAAAAACAATTTTTTTACAAAATTTGAATTATTATTATTTTTTTTTCGTTTTAACAAAGCTTGCAAAGTTACTCTACTTTTTCATTATTGTCAGGATATAAACAATTAAGTGTTGAGTCTGAATCAATTGGATTTTTTTGTAAAAATAGTAAAACGATTTGTAAGCTGTATAAATTGTTTTGTAAATAAGAAACTGTATTCATAAACTGCTCAAAAATAATTAAATGTATAAAATAATACAATTAATTTTGTTTCAAAGTTTTTTGTTATTGCTAACATCTTTTGTTTTTCCATTTGCCGGAATAGCACAAGAAATAGATAGCTTAAAAATAGTTCAACCATCTGATAGTTTGATACTTGAGCCTTCTATTAAAGTTTCAGATACATTAATTGTTCCCAAAAAAAGCACTTCTAAATCAGGAATTAGCGAACCTGTAAAATATGAAGCTTCGGACTCGATTGTTTTTTCGTTCAAAGATAATTTGATTTACATGTACAAAGAATCGCGTGTAGAATACAGCGACATTGTACTCGAAGCCGGTTTTTCAGAAATCAATCTTGAAAAAAACATAATAAAAACAAGTTATTTAAAAGATACTTTGCATAAAAAACAAGGTAAACCAATGTTTACTCAAGGTGAAGACAAATTTTCGGCTGATACCATTACTTATAATTTCAAAACCAAAAAAGGATTTATCAAAGGGATTTTTACTGAGCAAGAAGGTGGTTATTTACAAGCTGAAACTACTAAAAAACAGCCAGATAACTCTATTCATATTTTGCACGGACAATATACTACTTGCGATTTGGAGCACCCTCATTATTCGTTTAAAATGACCAAAGCAATAGTGCTACCTGATAAAATAATTTCGGGACCAGTTTACTTTACAGTAGCCGAAATTCCTACGCCTTTGGCTTTACCTTTTGGTTTTTTTCCTCAAAAGAAAGAACGACATTCTGGAATTTTAATGCCTACTTATGGCGAAGAGCAAACTAGAGGCTTCTTTTTGAAAAGTGGCGGATACTACATTAGCCTTAATGATTATTGGGATTTAGCTATTGTGGGCGATGTTTTTTCTAATGGAAGTTGGGGAGCCTCAGTTAAATCGCAATACCGAAAAAGATATAAATATTCAGGCAATTTTGATATCAGATATTCTAACGATAAATCTGGCGAAAAAGGCATTGACTATACAAAAAGCACTTCGTATTGGATAAATTGGAGGCATGCGCAAGATACTAAAGCCAACCCATCGGCTACTTTTTCGGCATCGGTAAATTTTGGTGGAAATAATTTTAATCAGTACAATGCTCAGAATATGAACGATTATTTGTCGAGCACTTTCAAGTCGAGCATTGCGTATTCAAAACGATGGGCAGATACTCCGTTCAATTTTAATACAAACATTTCTCACTCACAAAATACTAAGTCAAAGCTTGTTTCAGTTGTTTTGCCCGATGTTGCATTTTCAATGTCGCGCATTTTTCCGTTTGAACGCAAGAAAAGCGTTGGCAAAAGAAAATGGTACGAACAGATTTCGCTTTCGTACAATGCGAGCGCAAGAGTTAGCTCTAGTGCCCCTGATTCTGTTATGTTTACGAGCAAAATGCCTTTTGATGCCGGCTTTAAGCATGCTGCCCCTTTGAGTGCTTCCTATAAGTTTTTGAAATTTTTCAATTTTAGCCCTCAAGTAAGTTACGATGGCGTACTTTACCCTAATTACATTCAAAAAAAGCTTGCTCAAACCACTGATATTTTGGGCAAAACTATTTATTTTACCCAAACCGATACTATCCATCAAGTAAGATATGCACACAGTTTTGGACCTTCTGCTTCAATAAGCTTTAATGCTCCTGTTTATGGAATGTATTTATCGAAGAATAAAAAAGCTAAAATTCAAGCACTTAGGCACGTAATTACTCCTTCAGCAAGCTTTTCGTATGCACCTGATATGAGTTATGTAACGGACCAATATTACCAGAAATATTCGAACGAAAAGGGCGTTGAAACAGAATATTCTATTTTTCAAGCCGGTATTTATGGCACTCCCAACAGCCGAAGAGAATCGGGAAGCGTAAATTTATCGTTGAATAATAAATTGGAAATGAAAGTATTGAGTAAAAATGATACTGCACAAGCTACAAAAAAACTTAGAATTATAGACCGTTTGGATTTAAACACAGCTTACAATGTTTTTGCCGATTCTTTAAATTGGTCACCTTTGAATTTATCTGCTGGAACTCAGTTGTTTAATAAAATTAATCTCAACGGAAATGCAAGTTTTACCTTCTATGATGTTGATTCGTTGGGAAATACAATCAATCGGTTTGTTTTTGAAAAGGGCGGGTCAAAATTTGTGCAGTTTCGTTCGTTTAGCTTTAGTACTGGTTATAGTTTTGATTCTAAGTCGTTTGGCAAGGAAAAAAAATCAACATCAAGTTCCGAAACTCAACAGTCTGGTGGTTATTTTGGCGAAGTGTATTATGCCGATTTTAGCGTACCTTGGAATTTGAGTTTTAGTTATAATTTTAATCTGAGCATGATTTTTAATCGAATAACCCAAATTTATGAACCCTCTTATACTCAAACCTTGAGTATGACAGGTGGATTCAGCTTAACTCCTTTGTGGAAAGTAAGTTTTAGCTCGGGTTACGATTTCAAAAATCGAAAAATAACTTATACAACATTAAATTTACATCGCGATTTGCATTGTTGGGAAATGAGTATCAATGCAATTCCGTTTGGTTCTCAAAAAAGATATTTCTTCCAGATAAACATTAAATCGGCAATGTTCCAAGATTTGAAACTAAAAAAGGAAAAGAGCCATTTGGATTATTAATTTCTTATCAAATTATTGAAATTAAGTTATTTATTCTTTCGAAAGATTGTATAGGTCTAATATTCTTTTCCATTCAGAACTTTCTAATTCTTTGATTAATAGTGGATTAATTTGATTCAGTAGCTTGCTGTTGCGTGGAAGCGAAAAACTATAATATTGAAGGTTTAAATCTTGCTCAATTATTTTTAGTTTATCGTTCAAATAATTTTGCTGGATTAAATAATTTAAAATCGGTTTATCGTAAACAAAAGCGTCAATCTCTCCGTTTTCGAGCAAACGCAAACCTTCTTCTATGGTTTTCAATGAATGTACTTTCATGCCTCTTTTTTGCAAAAATGCCTCAGTGCTCGAACCCTCAATTGAAGCAGATTTGTGTTTTGCTAAGTCGCGCAAATGCTCAATGTTCGTGCTCATTCTGTCCATCGTCAAAGCTGTTGTGATAGAGGCAGTTAAACTCGATATGATAATAAGTGAAAGAAACATCCAAAAAACAGCGATGGCTCTTCCTAAGGGAGTTACCGGAACTTTGTCGCCATAACCAACAGTTGCCATAGTTACTGCCGACCACCAAATACCATCGCCCATTCCATGCATTCCGTTGGCAAAATTAGGGTTTACTTTTCGTTCGGCGAGCCAAAGAAAGAATCCTAACACAAAAATTGTTCCGAGCAATGCAAATACAGCTTTTAGAAAATTGAGAGTGAAAATATTAGTAACTAGCAATATAGCAAACGATTTTTGCGTTCCTTTTACAGCAATTCCAATGCTGGAAGTGTAAAATGGTTGTGTAAAATCGAACTTTGTCAACCTTTCGGGTGTTACGGTCAATGGGCTGATACATAAATCGATACTTCCTTTTTCTACAGCCTCAAGTAATTCTTTGAGTTCGTATTCTCTGTATTCAAATTTCACACCTAGTTCTTGAGCAATTGCTTCCCATAGTTCGATGCTGACACCTGTAAATCGACCATTCTCATTTTTCATGGTAAATGGCGGACTCATTTTTAAGCCAATAACCAATTTGCTGCTATCATTTGCTTCTGTATGAGAAATTTTTCCATCAATATATAGGTTTTGTGAAAAAAATTCTATTGGTAAAAAAATAAATAAGATAATAAAAATACATCTCATTTTGTGTTTATTGTAAAATTTTGATAAAAAAAAGAAAAACTTTGTTTATTTGAAAAAATACATTTCAAAATTATACTTATTTTTTCTTAAAAAATAAATTTTTAAATAAAAAAGAAAAAATATTTTTTTTTTTTTTAATTTTGCATATACTTTTTAGTTCAAAAAAATAGATTATCTACTT
>DZBP01000109.1 GCA_022729915.1 Draconibacterium orientale
AATTCATAATTCATAATTCATAATTCATAATTCATAATTCATAATTCATAATTTAAAGAATAATGAAATACAAAAAAGTAAGAAATTTTATACTCTGGATAGCCATTATTGTTTATTTGGTTGTGGTGTTGGGTTTTGTAGCTAAGAAGCGCAAAAACACAATTTGCCAACGCGTAAATATAACAATTATGGACAGTGCTGTAAATTTTTTGCTCGAAAAGAAAAATATAATTGAATACATCAATCAAGAATATAAGATTCTGGAAGGCGTTGCAGTAGATAGCATCGATATGGGGCAACTCGAAAAAACCGTATTGGACTATCCTTTAGTAAAAAAAGCCAAAATGTACAAAACCATTTCGGGCGAAGTGAACATAGAACTTACTCAGCGTAAGCCAATTATTCGAATAATTAACGAGAGCGGAAAAAGTTTCTATATCGACGATGAAGGCGTAATATTACCATTTTCAAAATCATATACCGCTCATGTTTTGGTTGTTAATGGAAATATCAGCAATGTTTTTGATTTGCACAAAAAAGTGGAAATCGACAGTGTTGCAAAAAAATATGAAAACAAAATAATTGCAGATTTGTATATTATAGGAAAATACATTTACGACAATGAATTTCTGAAATCGCAAATCAATCAAATTTATGTTCTTAAAAACAATGAATTTGAGATGGTTCCTCGTGTAGGTCAGCATATTATAATCTTTGGGCGAATAGAAAACTACAGAGACAAATTCCAACAACTCGAAGTTTTTTACAAAGAAGTTTTGCCGCGAGGAGGTTGGAACAAATACAAAACAATAGATTTAACGTTTAAAGATCAAATAGTTTGTAAAAAGAAATAACTTAGTTTAATAAAACAAAAAGATGAGCCGAACAAACGAATACATTACAGCAGTAGATATTGGAACAACCAAGATTGTTGCCATAGTCGGAAAAAAAGCTCCTAACGGGCGCTTAGAAATTTTAGGAATGGGGCAAGCACCTTCTACAGGTGTGAAGCGTGGCGTTGTTTTAAATATCGACGAAACTGCCAACTCTATTCAACAAGCTGTTTCGCAAGCCGAAGAAGCTTCTGGTATTAAATTTGAAAACGTTTATGTGGGCATTGCCGGACAACACATAAAAAGTGTCAAAAATCGTGGAATTAAATATTTAGATACCGAACTTGGCGAAATAACCCAACAAGTAGTAGATGAATTATTTAACGACATGAAAAAACTCCCCATCGAAGCGGGAGAGGAAATAATTCATGTAATTCCACAAAGTTACATTGTTGATAGCGAATCGGGTGTGAAAAATCCGGTAGGAATGACAGGTCGCAGGCTCGAAGGCAATTTTCATATTGTTATCGGTCAAATTGCGTCTGCCAAAAATATCGAAAAATGTATCAACCGTGTGGGAATGAGAGTTAAAAAACTGATTCTCGAACCACTTGCCTCATCGGAAGCTGTGCTTACCGAAGACGAAAAAGAAGCAGGAGTCGTATTGGTAGATATAGGCGGCGGAACAACGGATTTAGCCGTTTATTACAACGGAACGATTCGCCACACTGCCGTAATTCCTTTTGGTGGAAATGTAGTAACGAACGACATAAAAGAAGGTTGCGCCATTTTGCATCGCTATGCCGAATCGCTCAAAGTGCAATACGGCTCGGCAATTGCCGAAATGGCTCCAGAGAACAAGGTAGTTACCATTCCCGGAATTGGTGGACGTGATTCTAAAGAAATTTCGTTCAAAAGCTTAGCCAGCATCATTCAAGCTCGCATGGAAGAAATTATCGATGCCATCGCTTTTGAGATAGAAAATTCTGGTTTCATGGAAAAACTTGGCGCAGGAATTGCACTTACCGGAGGTGGTGCTTTGCTAAGAAATTTACCTCAATTGATGAAATTTTCAACTGGCTTGGACGTTAGAATTGGCTTACCCAATCGTTATTTCAATACAGGAAGCAACGAAAAAGTGAGTCAACCACAATTTTCTACCAGCGTAGGTTTGGTTTTGAAAGGTGCACGCTACGATGAATTTTATGCAAAAAAGGAAAAACCTAAAAAAGAGGTAGCTAAATTGCAAGAAATTGAAGAGCAAGAGCTTATACAAGAGCAAACATCAAAAAAACCGGCTTTTTTCAACAAATTGAAAAGCAGTTTTATTGATATGTTCGACGAAACCGATTCTAAAATGTAAATGCAATTGTATTTTTATGATATTCAAATGTTTGTAGTGATTTTTTCTACACATAAACTAAAACAGTTTACTAAAAACAAAGATTACTTTTTTTTATGAGAAATAGTTACTCAATAAAAAAATATTTTAGTATCTTTGCAACATAGTTAATTAGTGTTTATTGAATTAAACGCTTTGATTTTTAAAGTTTTAAGAATTACGATAAACCATAAAATTCAATTTGCAAATTTAAAACAAATAACAAATACAATAAGCCATGGACGATTTAATGCCATTTGATTTACCAGTCGATAAGTCATCTATAATCAAGATTATAGGTGTTGGCGGTGGAGGAAGCAATGCGGTAACTCACATGTTCAAGAGAGGAATTGAAGGAGTTAATTTTGTTATAGCTAATACCGATGCGCAAGCACTGGCTAATAGCCCGGTGCCTTTAAAAATACAATTAGGTTCGTCGCTTACACAAGGCTTAGGTGCAGGCAACAAACCCGATAGAGGAAGAGAAGCCGCTATTGAAAATTTAGAAGATGTAATTCGCTCATTAGGCTCTTCTACGCGCATGGTTTTTATTACTGCCGGAATGGGCGGTGGCACCGGCACCGGTGCGGCTCCTGTTATAGCTCAAGAAACCAAAAAATTAGGCTTACTTACCGTGGGAATTGTTACGGTTCCGTTTCGATTTGAAGGGCAAAAACGCCAACGCCAAGCAACCGAAGGTATTCGCGAATTTAGCAAACACGTTGATTCTTTGTTGATTATACAAAACGAAAAACTACGCGATATTTTTGGAGACCTTTCGCTTGCCAATGCTTTTGAAAAAGCGGACGATGTACTTACGGTTGCTGCCAAAGGAATTGCCGAAATAATTACTGTTCACGGACACGTAAACGTCGATTTTGCCGATGTGGAAACTGTAATGAGCAATAGCGGAATTGCGGTAATGGGTTCTGGGTTTGGAACTGGCGAAAGACGTGCATTAGATGCCATCGAAGCGGCTTTAAATTCGCCACTTTTGAACAATAATGATATTTACGGAGCGAGAAATATTTTGGTAAATATTATTTCGGGTCAAAAAGAAGCCACTATGGACGAAATTGGTTCGATAAATGATTTTGTGCAAGAAGCCTCTGGGCATAGTGCCGATTTGATTTGGGGAAGCACCAAAGATGTTTCGATAGGCGACAAAATAGCTGTTACTGTAATTGCGACAGGTTTTAAAACCAATATTTTACCCGAAATATTTCCGGGTTCGTCTGTGGAAACTGAGAATCATTTGCTAGAACCTCGCAGAGTGGGTCAAAACGAAATAGAATGGGGCGACGATTTTGAAGAAGATCTTGCTAAAGGTGCTTTTGCTAATGTGTTTGAAGATGAAAAACCAAAAGTGAATTCTTTTCCAGCGAAAGAAAAGGTTGAACCTAAGCAAAAAGAAAAGCAACGGTTTACCTTAGACGATGTTTTTGAAGAAAGCGAAAAAGAGTTTTTGAATAAGCATAAAAAGGAAGAACTTGTTGTAGAGGAAGAAATAGTGGAAAAAACAATTGCTCCCGAAACGAAAGACGTAAAAAGAATTCGTACATTTAAAGCTATTACCGGCGATATAGAACAGCTTGAAAATATTCCGGCTTATGAGCGCAAAAAAGTTCAAGTGAAAATAGACAATCATTCGGCAAACAAAGAAATTTCGAAATTTTCACTTAGCGAAGATGCTGATGGTCTCAAAATTAAAAAAGACAATTCTTTTTTGAACAACAGAGTTGATTAAAAAAACAAATAAATAATTCGGCTTATCTTATTGTTTTTGGCAGTTTTAAGATTTTTAAATAAATTTTAAAACTGCTTTTTTAATTTGTTCAACTATTCTCATTTCAACCTGCGTTCAAAATAGAGAAAATAAAATCTCACGCAAAGGCGCTAAAACGCAAAGATACACTTATTTGTGTTCTTATATTCTACATGAAATTACCTAAAAAGATAACGGTTTGGTACAAACGGCACGGACGAGGAAAACCTCAACCGCATTAAAAAGGTTTTTGTAAAGGGCTGCGAAACTTTTTTAAAACCAATGAAGGGGTTTAGGTGGGAGGAGTTTAGCTACGAAATGCAAAAAATCATTGACAGTTAAAACATTAATCGTTAATAAAATGCGATGTTAGCTGCATTTTGGCATTTATTTTATTAACTTGTCAATATCTACAAGTTTATCCGCTAATAATTTACGTATTCTACTACGTTCCGTTCCTACATTATAATCGGTATGTTTCAAAAAATTTCTTAAAATATACTCTTTTACAGTAGTTTCACATTCTTTTGATAATCTTACAATTTCTTGATGTTCTGCTTTTTTAGAATTGTATTTTGAAAACGGAACATCAAGTATTTTTTTGTGAATATGCCTTGGACCAAATAAACCTTTTGCCTGAAAATCTTTTATTACCAAATTTGCATGGTTACTATTTAAAAATGCTGTTATATAATACGCTTCATCTTTATTGTTTGTATATAATACATAGCAAACACTTTCAACAATAAAAGGTAAATCAAAATCCTTTCTGTCAATTATTACGGCACTTGCATCTTTGGCTGAGGCGGTATATAGCACAAGATATTTGGCTGATAAGTTTTGACTTACGTATTTAGGATTATTCCTTTTTAGAGAAGTACTTGTTATGCTTTCAGAGGTGTTATAAAATGTAGTTATTTTATTTTGCCAATTCAAATATTGAATACTGTTAATATCCTTATTATTTTCAGTTTTATTTTTGTTCCATAATTCTTCTGCTTTTTCAAACCAAATAGAAGTATCTAAATCACCAAATTCCCTAATTTTCTGAGAATCTAACATTAAAATATTCTTGTATTCATCAATCTGAATTGGCAATGCAATCAAAAGAGGGTTTAAAATTCCAAAAGGCACAATATTTTTTGATAAGGCAGTATAAAACAAATAATTTGTATTAATCTCTCCCTTTAATATTAAATCTTTCCAAGGTTTTTTAGCATTGTCATTTGCTTTATTATCTGTGCAAACTGGTAATAGCCTGTCGTTCCAATCGCTTGGTTTATCACATTCTAATTTAACGAAATAAAAATTTCTCGGTACAATGGTTGCACCTTGTTTGAATAACGTTTTATAAGCATTTGATTTTGTTGAGATTTTTAACTTCTCATTTGTTAATGCTGAATTATTTTTAAGTTTAGAATAATACCAAGTTACCTTATTATCTGTAATCTTATCCGCAATTTCGGCTAATCGGTTGTTGTTTTGTCTTAGTTTTCCATGTATAGTAAGCCCTTCAATGCCGTTTTCGGGAATTGATTTTGCTACTTTTGCATGTTCTGTAAACCAAACGCACGAAGGAATATTGAACAAAGGCGAAACTTTTTCCAAATCCCAAACCGATGTTATTTTAAAATCGTCTGCTTTGCCTGAACGTGAATTGTCGTGATGTTCGGCAGATAAAAAGCTGCGGGGTAAAACAAACGCTAATTTTCCGGTTGGTTTTAGAAAATAGGAATTGCAATGCGCTAAAAATATAGCTGCAATTTCCAAATGGGGCATGTTTGCCTTTTTATCGGGAATAATCTTGTATTTTATTGCTAATTTCTTTAATTCTTCTTGGTAATCTGCATTTTTTACACTGCTATACGTAAACCAAGGCGGATTTCCTACGATATAATCAAATTGATGTTTTAGAAAAAACGGTTTGTACGAATTTTGTAAAATGTAAGACCAAATACTATCTTTTCCTGTTTCTTTCGCTTCTTTTAGTCCAAGATAAATTTCGTAAATTCTTGCTATTAAATTTTTATCAACTTTAGGATTTTCTCGTTTTAGGCTATTTTCAATGGTACTTATTGGTTCAGGACTTTTGTTTAATGTAATATTGGCTAATTTTTCGATAAAAGAAATTGCATAGTCAAACAATCCAGCTAATTCAAAAGTTCCGCTTGGTAAAAAATAGGATTTATTATTCATTTTAACAATAAATTCTTCACCAAAAAGATTAACATTCGTATCTGGCGCCACAATACTGTTTGATAAATAAACACGTATATAAAAAGGCTTTTTTATATTTTTCAGCAAATCGCCAAAAGAAAGTAATAAGGTTGTTTTTGCAATTTGAACACTCAAAGGATGTATATCTATACCCACTATTTGAGAGGATAATTCTTCTAATGTAATTTCGGGGTGCAATTCTTTCATTCTTGTAGCGGCAGCTAACAAAAAAGAACCACTACCGCACGATGGGTCAAAAATACTTGCAGAACGCTCAAAATCAAACGAATTTACAATTTTTTCGCAAAGCCAATCGGGTGTATAATATTCTCCAAGCGAATGACGTGTTTCTAAATCAATGAGTTCTTGATAAACGCCTTTTAAAATATCTGATTTTACGTTACTTAAATCATAATCGCCTATTTTAGCCGCAATGCGCCTCAAAGTTGGTTTTATTTGATTGAAATAATGAGGGTGTGAAATCCATTTATAAAAATCATTTTCAACAAAATTGGCAACTTGCAAATTACGAAATTTTGTTCCTTCTAAAATTTCTTTTAGTTCATCGTCGTCAATAAATTTGTCGTGAGTAATTACCGAGTACGCAAGTAATTTTGAAAATACACTTAAATAGGTGTGTACCAAAAATATATCAGAGTTTGCATTGAATGAACCATAGGCAATACTTAAAAAAGTTGCCCATTCGTTGTATGCGGTTTTAATATCAATTTCGTCACCTATTTTGTTGTAAAAGTTTCTCAACTCACCAATTACACTAAGGAACAAACCCGAACTTTCGCCAAAATCTATTTGGATATTTTCTAATGTAGCGGTTTGGGTTTCGTATCGGAATAAATATCTATCAAGAAATGTGAAAAACTCTTGCGTTTTTGTATTGTCAAGTACAAACCAATCAATTACTTTTAGCTCTAATTCCTGAACGGTTACCTTTGTTTTGTCTAAAAAACTTTCGGGTTTTACTCCATAAATAGCCCACTTCAAACCATCGGTTGAAATTAATGTATAATTGTAATCGTTGGTAATACTCCAATTTCCGAGCAAATACTCTTTTAATTGTTCTTCGGCGTGTTTAAGTGTTTTTGATAAATCTTTTTCGAATTCAATGATTACTTTTCCATATTGAGTATCAACCCTGCCCGTTTTAGTTTTGTCTTTGTTAATCGGAATATTAAAAATGGTAGTTTCAGCACCTAAGCTCATTTTGCTGATTATATCTTTCACTTCATCGTTCTTTTTGAACAATTCCATTAATAAATTAAAAAAAAGTAGCTTTTTGGCTTCCTCTGAGTGAGCGTGAACTATATCGTTGTAATATTTTAATATCTCTTTCATTGCATAAATTTTGGGCAAATATAATCATTTTTTTAGATTTTATCAACCTGTATTTGTCGGGTTATTTGCGGTTGCCGGTAATGAACAGGTGCAACAGCAATGTGCTTTTTTTCTGGGATTTCAAGGCACAAATGTTGGTTTACCCACAAATGTTTCTTTCTTGGACAAAATTTTGGATTTGCACATCTGCCCACAAAAAAAAGCAATGAACGCTCTACCAAATGTTCATTTTATTTTTTAATTATTTTGGTAAATATATCAAAATGTAAATCAGCATATCTATACAAAGCTGAAAAATAAGGATTGTTATTTAATTCGTCTTGCAAATCTTTATGTAACAATGCAATATCTCTTGCATAAGTTTTAGTATCTATTAATCCAAGCGAATAATCTGTTTTTCGTCTTCTTATTTTATTTCTCAAATTGTTTATTAATTTCAATCGTAACTCAATTAATTCATTACGATTTAGGTTACAAATACGAATAGTGTATCGAAGTCGCATGTTTTTAGATAAAATTTTACCTGCAATAGTAAAAATTAAGTTATTATCAAAAAAAAATTGTTCTTCTTGTTCTGGATTAACTAATAAAGGTTTTTCTACTATATCTAATTCTTTAATAATATTTTGTAATTCATCAAGTGGATAATTTCTATATTTATCTTCGTAATCTGCTCTTGTGCCTTCAATATCAAAACAGCTACCTTTTGAACTATTGCATGAGCCACAGGCAAGCAATAAATTATCCCAACTAAATGCTAACCAAAAATATGATGTATTTGCACAACAATTCACTCGTCTTTCATCTTTATTTTTAGGACGATAATGTTCAATATGTTTTGGACTATTCAATAAAGTGTCTTGACAAAAAGCACATTTGTTATCATAAATAGTTTTTAAATTTTCATATATATCATTTGTCTTATATTCAGTATTGTTTACAGGAAATAATCTCAATTCTTTGTTTGAATTAAATGTTTCCTTTCTTTTATTATCTGTTAATGATATCGGAACAGGTGTTTCTTTTTTTATTGCTTTCATTTTGTTCTAATTTTTTCAAATTCTTCTTCTATTAATTTTAGAACCATATCGTCGTTTAGCTCAGGTACTTCTTGTACATACTTTGAAATTACTTGATGAATTTTTTGATAAGGATAATCATCTGAGCTCACAAATTCCTGTTTAATTCCAAAAGTTGTAAAACTGTCTAACCGCCACAAAATTGATGTTAATAAACTATTTGCTGTCATATTCAATGGTTCATTATAAGGTTTTGTAACTTTGGTTATGCCGTCTTCCTTGTAAAGACGATATATAACAGCGTCTTTTGATGCACCGAGTATTATTATCGGACTATGTGTAGTAAATATCCACTGAATATTTTGAAATGTTTCGCGAAGTTTTTTAACAATTGAAAATTCCCAACGAGGATGCAAAAAAACACCTATTTCATCTACTAATACAATACCCTTATATTGTTTTAAATCTGTAATATGTGGTTGATTATTTGATAATCTACTGATTAAATCACATAGCCAAATTATTGTACTTCGATAACCGTCAGATAAATGATTAAAACTTACTTTTGTTCCACGTTCATTAAAGATAAATTCACCGTCATCTGTTCGCTGAATTTGAACTCTGTTTTCTAATAAATTTGTCAATAATGTAATTGCATTTTCCAATTTTAAATTACCTATGCCTTTTAACTCTTTTCTTTCAATTTCTTTTAACCACAGGATTGGATTAATAAGGTAAGTATTGAAATCAAAAAGAGTTAAATAACCACTATTATCTATGTCGTTCTGATTACTATGCCTTAGTCTGCTCGCTCCATAAGCAAAGACATTTTTATTGATATTTGTCAATAAATTATTATATAAATATTGATTTCCAAAAACATCTAATATTTGAATTTTAAAATCAGCAGTTAAATTTTCGCTCACATATTTATATAAAAATTTTTCATTTAATCCACGAATTGCTAATAATATAGCTTGCAGTATTAGCGTTTTTCCGTCTCCATTCTCACCTAAAAAGTATATCTCTTTTTTATCTCCTAAATCAGAAACGACAAACTCTTGAATTCCAAAATATTTATTTATGTCTATCTCGAATATATATTCATTTTGTTCATTGTAAATACGTTTCAGGGCTCGTTCAAGCAAGAATCGGAAAGAATAATTTGAAATATTAAGTTCAACATAATCAGAAGGATTAAATACTTTCCCCTGTTGTTCTGCTTTTTCTTTGAAAATACTATAACGAGACAAATATTGTTCGGTAAGACTTTTTCTATCTCTTACTAAATCTGGTCTATTTAAACCCAATATTTTGATAGTCGTATCGGCACGTTCAAAATCAGATTTTGATGAATACGGATTTGGAAAAATTTGAGCACTTTCGAAATCAATTATAAAATATCTATCAAAATCATAATCTTCTTCACTGGGATTTAGTAACTTATCATCATATTGATTACTTTTAATTCTATTTGTATATGGTTCAACAACCAATAAATTATTCCATTCTAATGCCAAATCAGAATCTACTGTTTTAGGTTTAAAGTAGTTAATCTCTGCAATACTAATATCAATTTTCTTGTCGGTATATGCACAGTGATTATCTGTTGATTTTAATAATTCTTCAACGATTTTCTTTTTATCGGCTTCTTTATTAAACCAATCCGGTTTCTTATTCTTATTAATTTTTAGCATTTCAGTTAATTATTGTTATTTTATTGTTGCACCGGGTAGCTTACCACCCCAAAGAACCGTACATGCAAGTTTCCCCACATAACAGCCCTGAGCATCTGAAAGGCAGAGTTTTGTGTTAAATTGCCCTGTTGTTAAACTTATTTTCTTACTTTTTTTTCCAGCAAAGATATATTTTATAGATAAATAAACTATGCCTTTTATATTTTTTTGCATTTTCAAAAAAAACAAAACTTGTCCGCACACAAAAGCAAACCTTCAAAAGAGCA
>DZBP01000110.1 GCA_022729915.1 Draconibacterium orientale
TCAATCATTTCTTTCATCTCATTGTATTTATCAGTCATTTTAAGTTTGTAATAAATATTTTTGAGATTTTTAAGCGTATATTCGTCTTTTGGTTTTATTTGGTCTGCAGCTAAGAAAGCTTCGAGCGATTTTTTAAAATAATCGTTGGCTTTGTCCATGCTCGCTTTGAATTTACTACCATCTTGGTCGTCAGTTGGCGAAATTCCGTTGGCAGTTAATTCATGTTTTACACCGTGATTGTAAAAAATAGCACCTTTGTTGTAAGCAGCATCAAAATAGTCTGCATTTTTAGCCAAAGTTTGATTGTACATTGAAACAGCTTCGAGGTAAATTTCTTCCGATTCTTTGTCAGCTTTATTGTATTCAGCCACTTCTTTGTCGTAACGTGCTTGAACTTCTTTTGATTTTGTAGGATTGTTTCTTTCTCTAAAAAGTTCTTTTTTCGATTCTTTTACAATCTCGTTCAATTCTTTTGCACGTGTAGCAATACCTTCCGCTTTTTTGTCGAGCAAAGCACCTTTAGTATAAAGATACGATGGGTCATCGTTTCCTTTAGCAATAGCCTCAGAAACAGAAACTAATGCTTTGTCGAGTTCGTTGTTGTTGATGTAATAGTTAATCATGCTACCAATGATTAAGCCACTGCTTGGGTAAGCTGCCAAACCTTCGTTAATACAATCTAAAGTAGCTTTTTTGTCGCCTAGTTTTTCTAAAATACTAGCTTTGAATACGTAGGCTTTTTCAGCTTCGTATTTGATAGTAATTGATTTTGAGTAGTAATCAAGCGCTTTTTGATACAATGCTTTTTTAGCAGCCTCATCAGTTATTTCGTTACCAGCATTATCGTAAGCTAATGCAGTGTAGTAAATTAATGAAGTATCCGCTAATTCATTACCACCCACTAATTTAGTTAAACCCATTGCTTTTTCAAAAGAACTAGCAGCTTCGTTATATTTTTTGTCTTGAAATTCGACAGCACCTTTGTTTATCAAAGCGTTTCTCATTGAAAGGTCAAGCGGTTTTTCAGGATTGAAAAGTTTTTCATAAACTTCGGCATTCGCTTTTTCTGGTTTTTTTTCAACACTTGTAAATGTAAGAGCTTTCATGTAAGCATCATAAGCTTTTGCAACAGCATCGGCATCAAGAGCTTGATACATCGGTAGTGGTGATTCGCTAATGGCTTGATAAATTTGTCCACGAACAAACCAAGCTTTGTACCAGCTTACGGTTTTCTCATCATTTGCAGCTAAATCTTCGTCAATGGCTTGTTTTGCTATATCGAGTTTACCCAAGCCTAATTGAGAGGAAGCTTGAGTTACTTTTCCCTTTTGAGCAAAAGAGAAATTCACTGCCAATAATATCAAAAATAGTAGTGTTATTCTTTTCATTTTGATTGATTTTAATATAAAAAAATTGGATTATTAAATTAATATACCTTTGCATAAAAATCAATGCAAAGGTATAGTGTTTTAGTTTACAAAGGTTGCCAAATATTGTTAAATTTTATTGAAAGCAAAAGAGTTAGACTAAAAAAAAATATTTTCTTAGTCTTTTCACTTTTTATTCTTCAAATTTGTCGATATTGTCGATATTGTCAAATTTCGAATTTGAATCTAAACTATCCAAATCATCAATTATTTCGTTGTTATCAATAATTTGCGCGTTTTCAAAATCGTCCAAACTTTCTAAATTTGAATGTAATAATTCGTTTTCTGCGTTTTCCAAATCTGTCAAATGGATTTTAGCAACTGCAGCAATCGAATCTTCGTCAGAAAGATTTATCAATCGAACACCTTGTGTAGCGCGTCCCATCACACGAAGCGTAGAAACTGAAAGTCGAATAATTATGCCCGATTTGTTTATAATCATCAAATCATCGGTATCAACTACTCCTTTAATAGCAATCAAGTTGCCCGTTTTTTCGGTAATGTTGATGGTTTTAACGCCTTTAGCTCCACGGTTGGTAACTCTGTAATCTTCTAATTTAGAGCGTTTTCCGTAGCCATTTTCTGATACAACCAAAATATCGTCGTTTTCAGAATTGATTACTACTACTCCAATTACATCGTCGTCGTCGCTCAGGCTAAAACCTTTTACACCCGAAGCGGTTCTTCCCATTGCACGCACGGTAGATTCGTTGAAACGTATAGCTTTTCCTGAACGATTTGCCATAATAATTTCTTTGGTTCCGTCCGTTAAGCGGGCTGCCAGAAGCGTATCGTTTTCGCGAATTGTTACGGCATTAATTCCGTTTTGGCGTGGTCGTGAATAAGCTTGCAAAGAGGTTTTTTTGATGATTCCTTTTTTAGTAACCAGCGTAATGTAGTGGTTATTAATGTAATCGTTGTCATCGAGCGTCAATACTTTCATGTAAGCCACTACTTTGTCGTCGGGTTCAATGTTGAGCATATTTTGAATAGCTCTGCCTTTCGATATTTTGCTGCCTTCAGGAATTTCGTACACTTTTAACCAGAAACATTTACCTTTTTCGGTGAAGAAAAGTAAGGTATTGTGCATGGTGGCAATGTAAAGATGCCTAATGAAATCTTCGTCGCGAGCGGCACTTCCTTTTGCACCTTTTCCGCCACGTGCTTGTGTGCGGTATTCGGTTACGGGAGTTCTTTTGATGTAGCCTAAATGCGAAATGGTAATTACAACGGTTTCGTCGGCATAAAAATCCTCGGGATTAAAATCTTCTGAAGCATAAACAATTTCAGAACGTCTTTCGTCGCCGTATTTGGCTTTTATTTCAATCAATTCGTCTTTGATTATTTTCATACGAAGCTCCACATTGGCTAAAACTTCGGTTAAATAATCAATCAATTTCATTATTTCTTGATATTCTTCTTTTATTTTGTCGCGCTCAAGTCCGGTAAGTTTTTGCAAGCGCATATCTAAAATGGCTCTTGCTTGAATTTCGGACAAATTAAAAGTAGCCATTAAACCTGTGCGCGCTTCGTCAACAGTTTTAGAAGCTCTAATTAAGCTAATTACTGCATCTAAATGGTCAAGCGCAATGAGCAATCCTTCTAAAATATGAGCACGTTCTTGAGCTTTTCTGAGTTCAAATTTTGTGCGACGAATTACCACATCGTGTCGGTGTTCCACAAAATAGTGAATCAACTCTTTGATATTGAGCATTTGAGGTCTTCCATGCACCAAAGCGATATTATTAACGCTGAATGAGGTTTGCATAGGAGTAAGTTTGAACAAATTGTTCAACACCACATTGGCAATAGCATCGCGTTTCAAATCAAACACAATACGCATTCCGGTTCTGTCCGATTCATCGTTGGCGTTTGAAATGCCTTCAATTTTCTTTTCGTTTACCAAAGCAGCCACTTTTTGAATCAGTTCGGCTTTGTTTACAAGGTAAGGAATTTCGGTAACAATAATTTTTTCGCCACCAGTTTTAGAAACTTCCACGTGGGTTTTTGCTCTTACTACAATTCTACCACGTCCGGTTTCAAAAGCATTTTTAACGCCATCGTAACCGTAAATAATTCCTCCGGTAGGAAAATCAGGCGCTTTGATGTGTTTCATCAACTCGCTGATTGTAATTTCGCCATTTTCTATATAAGCAATTGTAGCATCAATGGTTTCCGATAAGTTGTGAGGTGGCATATTTGTTGCCATTCCCACAGCAATACCCGAAGCCCCATTCACAATCAAATTGGGAATGCGAGTAGGTAAAACACTAGGTTCTTCGAGTGTATCGTCAAAGTTAGGGTGGAAATCAACGGTTTCTTTGTCTAAGTCGCCGAGCATATCTTCCGAAATTTTACGAAGCCTTGCCTCTGTATAACGCATAGCTGCCGGACTATCACCATCAACTGACCCAAAGTTACCTTGCCCGTCCACCAACATATAGCGCAAAGACCAAGGCTGAGCCATTCTTACCATTGTAAAATAAACCGAACTATCACCGTGTGGGTGGTATTTACCTAACACTTCTCCTACAATTCTAGCGGATTTTTTATGCGCTTTGTTCGATGCCAAGCCTAAGCCGTTCATGCCGTACAATACGCGTCTGTGCACAGGTTTCAATCCGTCTCTAACATCAGGAAGCGCACGAGAAACAATAACCGACATCGAATAATCGATGTAGGCAGATTTCATTTTCTCCTCAATATTGACTTTTATTATTTTTTCTCCTTCAACCATTTAGTTGCTTCTTTTATTAAATTACTGTGGAAATTTGTCGTTAAAATATCTTTTTCACGATTCTTTTTAAATTCCCATATTTTAAAAATTCATTTTTAGAACTAAAAATATTCAAACTAAGAGCCTCATTATATTTTTGATATTTAGCTCTTTACATCATAAAATTTGGGTTTTTGAATCAAATTTTTGAACCACTAAAATATAAATTAATTTCCAAATAGTAAACTTTTTTTTTATTTGTTGATAAAATTTATAATTTTCAGATTTTGAGTTAGTTTGATGATGTGGAAATTTTGTGTTGTATAGATTTTGATGGTATGAAAATTTGAAGGTTTGGTAATGAATTGAAATATTAATATTTAATCATAATTTTTGCAATTAAATATTCTAATTAATTACTATAGATTGTGGCGTTGAAATTTCTGCTGGTATCAATTTTTTTTTAACAACTTACAAAAAAAAATATTTTATTTCTGAAATCAATATTTTATTTTTATTTTTATAAAATTATTTGGATTCGTTTTTTTTGAATTAAAATAATTGTAATTTGTTCAAAATTAATTAGTTAATGTAGTTATTCTTACATTTATATACTTATATTTCAGCAAAAAAAATGTGTTTTTTGCTTAAAAACAGAAAATAATGGATGCAAAATTTTCACAAAAAGTAAAAGATATTCTAACATATAGTAAAGAAGAAGCCATTCGGCTCGAAAACGAATTCATTGGAACGGAGCACCTTTTTTTGGGGCTTTTGCGTGCCGGAACTGGCTCTGCAATAGATATTATGGAAGCACTAGGTGCCGATTTGAAAAAAATAAGACTCGATATTGAGGCTAAAATTTTAAATCAAATTGGTTCAAATTCAGATTTTAGAATTGATAACTTTCCTATTTTAGGTTCTGCCGAAAGAGTTTTGAAACTTGTAAATTTAGAAGCCAGAGATGCAAACAGCAAAGTAGCCAATACGTTACATTTGCTTTTAGCCATTTTGCGCGATGAAAATAGTGTTGTAACCGACACGTTGCGTAGATATGACATTACGTATCAAGACATTAAAGACTACGGTAAAGACAAAACTTTTGAAGCATCGAGCAGGAGAGAAGAAGAGGAAGACGACGAAGACAATTTTGAAGAAACTCACCGACCAACTTCTTCAAAACCAAACTCTTCAACTCCTTTTTTAGATAATTTCGGAATCGATTTAACTGCTGCAGCCGAAGACAAAACGCTCGACCCCATTGTAGGACGTGATGTAGAAATAGAACGTTTGGTTCAGATTTTGAGTCGCCGCAAAAAAAATAACCCGATATTAATTGGTGAACCCGGAGTTGGAAAATCTGCCATTGCCGAAGGTTTGGCTTTGCGCATTGTAAATAAAAAAGTATCGCGCGTTTTGTTCAATAAACGCCTGATTACTCTCGATTTAGCCTCAATGGTAGCTGGCACAAAATATCGCGGTCAGTTTGAAGAACGCATCAAATCGCTACTCAATGAATTGAGCAAAAACAAAGACGTGATTCTTTTCATCGACGAAATTCACACAATGGTAGGTGCCGGAGGCGCAAGCGGTTCGCTCGATGCTGCCAATATGCTCAAACCAGCTTTGGCGCGTGGCGAAATTCAGTGCATTGGCGCTACAACACTCGACGAATATCGCCAATATATTGAAAAAGATGGTGCTTTGGAACGTAGATTTCAAAAAATAATGGTTGACCCAACTACGGTTGATGAAACGATGGAAATTTTGAACAATATAAAGGAGCGATACGAAGATTATCACAATGTATATTATTCAAAAGAAGCGATTGCTGCATGTGCCAAACTTACAGACCGTTACATTAGCGACAGACATTTACCCGACAAGGCAATTGACGCGCTCGATGAAGTAGGTTCGCGCATTCACATTTCAAATATCAATGTGCCAGAGCGTATCGACAAAATTGAAAAAGAAATAGAAGAGGTTAAAATAAAAAAGGTGGACGCTGTAAAGTCGCAACTTTTTGAGGAAGCCGCAAATTTAAGAGACGAAGAGCAAAAATTGACTCAAAAGCTTGAGCTTGAAAAGAAAAAATGGGAAGAAAACATCATGCTGAACAAGGTAGAAGTTACCGAAGCCGATGTGGAAAAAATTGTAGCCATGATGACCGGAATCCCAATTCAAAAAATTGCTTTGGCAGAAGGCGCACGTTTGAAAAAAATGAACGATTTGATTGGTAGCCAAATTATTGGGCAAGACGATGCCATCAAAAAAGTAGTTCGCGCCATTCAACGCAACCGAGCAGGACTCAAAGACCCAAACAAACCAATAGGAACTTTTATTTTCTTAGGACCAACAGGAGTTGGAAAAACTCAATTGGCTAAAATTTTATCGAAACATTTTTTTGATGGAGTCGATTCCCTCATCAGAGTTGATATGAGCGAATACATGGAAAAATTTTCTGTTTCGCGTCTTGTTGGAGCACCTCCCGGATACATTGGTTACGAAGAAGGTGGTCAATTAACCGAAAAAGTACGCCGCAAACCTTATTCTGTTGTTTTGCTCGATGAGATTGAAAAAGCGCACCCCGATGTATTTCATTTAATGCTGCAAGTACTTGACGAAGGGCAACTTACCGATAGTTTGGGCAGAAGAATAGACTTTAGAAATACCATTGTAATAATGACTTCCAACATTGGAACTCGCCAAATTCAAGATTTTGGTTCGGGAGTAGGTTTTGCCGGAACAAAAGAAGTGGACAAGGAAAATAGATTGGTAATTCAAAAAGCATTAAAAAAAGCATTTGCTCCAGAGTTTTTGAATCGAATTGACGATGTTATTTTGTTCAATTCGCTCGAAAGAGAACACATGCACCAAATCATTGATATTGAATTGGAACATCTTTACAAAAGAGTTATCGAAATAGGATACAAATTAGAATTGACCGAATCGGCTAAAGATTTTATAGCCGAAAAAGGATTTGATGCTAAATTTGGAGCTCGTCCATTGAAACGAGCCATTCAAAAATACTTGGAAGATGGTATGGCTGAAGTAATTATAGAAGCATCGATAAGTGAGGGAGATACTGTAAAAGTGGACTTGAACGAGGAGAAAACAGATATAAAAATTGAAATTTTGAAACACGACAAATCAGAATAATTTTCTGTTCTTTTTAATTGTTTTGAGAAAGTAAAAAAATATCAATCGTGTAAAAGTATTTATAACTAGAAAACATGAAAATTGAAGAAAGAGTAAAATGGGTAGAACGTAAAGGGCATCATATTTTAATTCAAGATTTTACAAATTGTGGAAAAACAGAAAATTCACTAAAAATATTAGCACTATTTGAAAAAGAAGTTGCAGATGCTAAATACGAGTTATTTAATACTTTAACGATTATATCAGGAATAAAGTTTGACCCAAATTTATTTCTTGAAATGAAAAATGTAGCCAAGCGAGTACGTCCCCGATTAGCCAATAGCAAACGGGTTATGGTAGGTATCGATAGTGCTACCCGCCGTATTATGTTTAAAGGAATGAATATGTTTGCAGGAGGTAATCCTTCATTAGCTTTCGACACCGTGGAGGAGGCTTTGGAATATTTAAGTAGTTGATTTATTGCTTCAAAAACACAAAAAGTTTCTAAGATTTTTCAATTTTAGAAACTTTTTGTGTTTAAAGTATCGCTAAAAAATTTCAAGTTTAACGCTCTAAAAAAAACAATAAATTATTTTATAATCTTCTCTTTTTAAAACGAATGATAGAAAAAATTCCGTACATTAAAAATACACAGTTCAATCACTTTTTCTTGCTTGCAGGTCCATGTGTTGTGGAGTCAGAAGAAAACGTGATGTTTATTGCTGAAAATGTTGCTAAAATTACCGAAAAACTTAAAATTCCATACATTTTTAAGGCTTCGTACAAAAAAGCCAATCGCTCGCGCTTAGATTCGTTTAGTGGAATAGGCGATGATAAGGCGTTGAAAATTTTGCGTAAAGTGCAAGAAACCTTTCATTTACCAATTGTAACTGATATTCATTCGGCTGAAGAGGCTGCAATGGCTGCTGAATATGTAGATATTTTGCAAATACCTGCTTTTTTATGTCGCCAAACAGATTTGTTGGTAGCGGCTGCAAAAACCGGAAAATTTGTGAACATCAAAAAAGGTCAATTTTTGAGTGGCGCATCGATGCAACATGCTGCACAAAAGGTAGTTGACGCTGGTAACAATAAAGTAATGCTCACCGATAGAGGTACAATGTTTGGCTATCACGATTTGGTAGTCGATTACCGAAGCATACCCGAAATGCAACAATTTGGCTTTCCGGTAATTTTAGATATAACTCACAGTTTGCAGCAACCTAATAAAGCAGAAGGAGTTACAGGTGGTCGTCCCGATATGATTGAAACCATTGCTAAAGCTGGAATTGCGGTTGGAGTTGATGGGATTTTTCTCGAAACACACCCAAATCCTGCACAAGCAAAGTCTGATGGAGCAAACATGTTGCATTTGAATTATTTAGAAAATCTTTTGACAAAATTATTAGCTATTCGCAAAGCAATTTTGTAAAAAAAATGAAAACAAAATAATAACGTAAAAATTTTAATAACTGAATAAAAAATATCATGGCATTACAAGAAGAATTAGAAAAGCAAGGCAATTTCCTATTTGTTTATAGAGGACATTTGCCAATTATTATTTTTGCAATTGGGGCAGTTGTTTTGTATTTTACACGTGCCGAAAGTTTGCCTTTTTTGAACGAAGCGCAAGATAATTTATTGGATTACAGTGCTTTTATTATTTCACTTTTGGGGCTTTTCATCAGAGCTTACACTGTAGGACGTGCAGCGCCCAATACTTCGGGGCGCAATACTACCGAAGGTCAAGTGGCTGACGATGTGAATACTACAGGAATTTATTCGATAGTAAGACACCCATTGTATGTTGGCAATTTTTTTATGTGGCTTGGTGTAGCCATGCTTACACAAAACTTCTGGTTTTTGGTAGCCTATATTTTTTTATATTGGGTTTATTATGAGCGAATTATGTTTGCAGAAGAACAGTTTTTGCGTCGCAAATTTGGCGAAAAATACGTGCTTTGGGCATCTCAAACACCGGCTTTTATTCCTTGTTTTAAGAAATGGAAAAGCAACGCATTGCCTTTTAATCTAAAAAAAGCCGTTAGACAAGAAAAAACCGGATTCTTTTTGCTTACTGTGGTAATGTATTTTTTGAATTTGCTTGGACAATTTGCTGAAAAATATCAAATTAATTATCTAAATACTTGGGCAATTGTAGCTATTTTAGGAGTTGGAAGTTACCTAATAATTAAATTTTTACAAAAGGCGACAAATTTACTAGCTGATTGATTTTGTTTCAATCTTTTATTTTGTATTTTTGTGAAAATAAAATAACTTTGTCATAGTTAGTGTTAGAAAGAAAACTCGTAAATAACTTTATTTTAGGTGCAATATCGCTCTATTTTAATTTGAATGTTTTTACAAAACTCTGTGAAACACTGTGCCAAACTCCTTTAAACTCTGTGGTACAATAAAAAATAAGGGTTTTACCATAGAGTTTCACATAGTTATTCATTCAGGTAAAATTAAGATAATTCATTTATTTAGAAATAATTACGAGTTTTCTTTCAAATACTACATAACAGAACTTTGACAGAGTTTTTTTAATAATTTGATTTTAATTTTGAGGAAACAAACAAATCTTTGCTTAATTCTTTAATAAAAAGAAAATGCGTCATATTATTTTATTATGTATTTTATTTTTTCAGTTAATTATCGTTTTTGGACAAAATTCAAAACTCGATAGTTTGCAAAAAGAACTGAATTCGTCGGAAAATAACGAAAAAAAAGCTCGGATTTACTTTAAATTGGGGAGTGAATATTCTAATTTTGATTTGAAAAAATCATTGCGCTACTTAAACGAAGGGCTAAAAATAGCCATTGAGATAGATGACAAGAATATTTTAAATAATTATTACAATACTTTAGGAATCTTGTATTTTCAGATAGGAGCTTATGAACTGGCACTCAAGCACCTGTACAGTTCGTTGCGCATTTCTCAAGCGAATAAGGAAAAAACAAACATACGAGTAATCAAAACAAATATAAGTGCTATTTATCAGCAAACCAATGAACTAAGAAAGGCACTTCAATTTACGAAAGAACTAATAGCGGAAGTAGAACAAGATACCATTCAGCTGGACAAAAAAATACTTCTGCCATCGCTCTACAACAACATTGCGAGCATTTATGACGATATGCAGCAACACGATAAAGCATTTGAGTTTTATTTTAAATCGCAAAAAGCAGCAGAAAATTCAAAAAATAACG
>DZBP01000111.1 GCA_022729915.1 Draconibacterium orientale
AATAATTAGACTTTGGACAAAAATATTAAATAAAAAAATAGCAATAAAACAAAAGGTGTAATTTAAACACTTTTTAATATAACGTTTATTTAAAGAAAAAATAATACTATATATTTTATTAGTGTTTAAATTACATATTAGATTATGCAAATCTATCTTAACTCTAACACAAAACAAATTATTTGTCAATTTTTTTTAAATTTAACGTTAATCAATATCGTATTCATCTATTTATCATTTAATTACAAATGTTAAAAAATTCAAGAATCAATTGTGTAAATTATACACTTACATTAAAATTAAATTTATCGAAAAAAATATATTTCAGAAGTTTTTTATAATAAAACCATAAAAAAGAATGTTTTAGGCACTATTCTGCAAATATTTTACATTAAAATTACATTTTTTTGATTTTTTATAAAAATATTTTATTATGTTAAAATGACACTAAATAAAAATTAAATTCAGTAAATTTTAACTAAAAGATAAAATTTAACAAAAAAATTGAAATTTAACAAAAAAAGTTATAATTCATAATTTACTGTTTTACAAATATTTAATTTCAAACATTTAATTCAAATTTTTATTTTTAAGAAATAAAAAACTACTTATTGTATTTTTAACACTTTTGTATTCTCATTTATTTTGAGATATAAATTATAATCTTTAAATTTGCATACTGAAAAAAACAAAAAGTATGAACGATAATACAATTCCAAACTTATCAGTCGATTGTGTGATTTTTGGCTTCGATTCAGAAAAGCTAAATGTTTTATTACTTGAGCGAAAACTTGATGCCCAAAATGGAGAAACGATTTTTTGCGACCATACTTTGGTGGGTCATCATGTGCGTACTGGCGAAACGCTAGATGAGTCAGCAGCGCGTATTTTGAAAGAAACTACCGGACTTTCAAATATTTACCTGGAGCAATTTTATACTTTTGGTAATCCGGATAGACTCAAAAAAACTCGTGCAAAACTATGGCTCGAATCAATTGGCAGAAATCCCGAAACAAGAGTTATTTCAATCGGGTATTTTTCGCTGGTAAATGTAAACTCTGTACATGTATCTTATACAGAACGACATGCAAAATGGTTCGATTTGAAAGAGATTGACGATTTAGGCTTTGATCACAAGGAGATTTTAAACAAAGCACTAGAAGCTTTACAAACTAAAATTAAAACCAATCCACTAGCTTTTGAGCTTTTGCCTCAAAAATTTACTTTGTCGCATTTGCAAAAAATTTACGAGGTAGTACTTGGAATTGAGATAGATAAACGAAATTTCAGAAAAAAAGTAAGTCAAGTCCCATACATTGTTCCATTAAAAGAAAAACAGCAAAAAGTTTCGCACAAACCGGCTCAACTTTATATGTTTAGCCGCGATATTTTCGAAGCTACCAAAAAGAAAGATTTTAATTTTTCATTTTAATTTTTTTCCGAGAACAAAGAAGCTGATTGTTTTTTTATTTTTTAACTCTCTAAATTTCAGACAGTTAAATAAAATAAAAACAACAGAATGGGAATACTTTGTCCATAAAAAAAACCAATTTATAAACTAAAACAAAAAACTTATGATTACAAATCAAGTAAAGCTTAGCGAAAAAATAGGATACGCATTGGGTGATGGAGCAGCGAATATTGCATGGCGTGGTGTGGCTACTTTCCTATTTATTTTTTACACCGATGTTTTTGGGCTTACCCCTGCAAGCGTTGGTTTAATGTTACTTATTGCACGAATAAGCGATGGCGTAAGCGACGTACTTATGGGAGTAATTGGCGACAGAACGGTTTCAAAATACGGTAAATTTCGACCTTGGATTTTATGGACAGCCATTCCTCTCGGTGTAATGTTATCGTTTTTATTTACTGCACCAAATCTAAGTTATACCGGAAAAATTATTTATGCTTACACTACATACATCATTTTTACTTTGGTTTATACAGCCAACAACATTCCTTACGGTGCACTCATGGCAGTAATGACTGGCAACGACAAAGAACGCACAAGTATAGGCTCTTACCGAATGGTTGGTGCGTTTGCTGGTGGAATGATTGTACAAGGAGCTTTACTTTTTTTAGTATCTTATTACGGCGATGTAAATCCTCAAATAACACTAAACCAAATAGATACAAAAAAATACGAACTCGTTATTTCCTCTTCACAAGATGTAGAGAATACCAACATCAATACCGAAAACGGAATCGCTTTGTTTTCGTGGGCTTCAGAAGAAAAAACAGACAAAACTGCCACTACTTCAAAGAGTTTTAGCATGGTAGCGAACAAAAAATATACTCTTTGGGTAGAAGGCGAAGAAAACTTAACAGAAGAAAGTTTTTCGGTAATTAATCAAAAGAAAGGATATAGTTATTCCATTTATTTAATGTCCGTTTTTTTAGCTTTGATTATGTTAATCACTTTTTATACTACCAAAGAAAGAGTGCAGCCGCTCGAAAGTCAAAAAACTAATTTACGCCAAGACTTCAAAGACCTTATTACGAACAAACCCTGGTTTATATTATTGATTATAGGTTTACTTTTCAACGTGTATAATTCAATAAAACAAGGCATTACGGTTATTTATTTTACTCATTATTTACACGACCAGTTGTTAGCTGGTAGTTATTTAGTGGCTTTGATGGTGGCTTCAATTGGAGGTGCAATGTCCACAATATATTTAGGAAATAAATTTGGTAAACGAAACCTTTTTATTTACGCACTTATTTTTTCAGGTGTGGTAAATTCATTACTTTATTTCTGCGAACCACAAGATATTTTTGCAATTTTTAATTTGGGAATTATATCTGAATTTGGCTCAGCTATTTTCCCAACGCTTTTCTTTGCAATGCTGGGTGATGCCGCTGATTTTTCAGAATTTAAAAATGGAAGAAGAGCCACAGGTTTAGTTTATTCGGCAGGTTCATTTGCAACAAAATTTGGTGGTGGAGTTGCAGGAGCAATAGTTGGGCTTGTGCTGGCTGCTTTTCAATACAACGGAAAAGATGCTACTTCAATTGAAAATGCAATTCCGGGCATAAAAATGTTAATGAGCTGGATTCCAGCATTGATTAGTATATTAACTGCCGCCATTATGCTCTTTTACCCTTTAACTCAGCAAAAACTTGATGAAATAACTCTCGAATTGAGCAACAGAAGGAAAATAGAAAACAACGGATAGATAATTTTATAGCATAAAACCAATAACAAACAACAAATAATTATAAAATAAAACCAATTATGAAATACGGATATTTTGACGATTCTAGCAAAGAATATGTTATTACAACACCCAAAACGCCTTCGCCTTGGATTAATTATTTAGGAAATGAAAAGTTTTTCTCAATAATTTCAAATACAAGTGGCGGATACAGTTTCTATAAAGATGCACGTTTTAGGCGAATTACACGCTACCGATACAACAATGTACCGCTCGATATGGGTGGTAAATATTTCTACATCAATGAAGAAGGTACAATTTGGTCGCCAGCATGGAAACCTGCTAAAACCGATTTGGATAAATACGAATGTCGACATGGTTTGGGCTACACAAGTATAGAAGGTGCTAAAAATAAGCTTGTTGTAAAACAAACTTCTTTTGTTCCGCTTGGCTTCGATGGCGAAATTCATTTATTGGAATTGAAAAATAATTCGGCAAAAATAAAAGCCTTTAAACTTTATTCGCTTGTTGAATTTGCACTTTGGGACGCTTTGGCGGATATGACTAATTTTCAGCGCAATTTATCAACCGGTGAAGTAGAAATTGAAAATTCTGCCATTTATCACAAAACAGAATATCGCGAACGCCGGAACCATTTTGCATTTTACAACGTAAACGAAAAAATTTCAGGTTTCGACACCGATAGAGAAACGTTTTTGGGAATGTACAATGGGTTTGAAAATCCAGAAGTAGTTGAAAAAAATGAGCCCCAAAATTCGCATGCACATGGCTGGTATCCAATAGCTTCTCATTGTTTGGAAATCATTTTGCAACCCAACGAAACCAAAGAATTGGTTTTTATGCTCGGTTATGTAGAAATGCCCGATGACCAAAAATGGGAAAAACTGCAAGTAATAAACAAAACGAAAGCCAAAGAAATGATGTCGCAGTTTGACACTTTCGACAAAGCAAGCGATGCTTTAGCTGAGTTAAAAAAATACTGGGATACTTTACTTTCTACTTATCAAATCAAAAGTGAGGACGAACGACTCGATAGAATGGTAAATATTTGGAATCAGTATCAAAATATGGTTACTTTTAACATGTCGCGAAGTACATCGTTCTATGAATCAGGCATTGGACGTGGAATGGGCTTTCGAGATTCCAATCAAGATTTGATTGGTTTTGTGCACTTAATACCCGAAAAGGCACGTCAACGAATTTTGGATATTGCCGCTACGCAATTTGAAGACGGAAGTGCATATCATCAATACCAGCCTCTTACAAAAAAAGGGAATGCCGAAATTGGCGGAAATTTCAACGACGACCCACTTTGGCTAATTCTTTCCACATCGGCATACATGAAAGAAACCGGACATTTTGATATTCTTGCTGAACAAGTACCTTACGACAACGATGCAAGTAAAGCAACTAGTCTTTTTGAACATTTACGACGCTCTTTTTATTTCACAGTCAATAACTTAGGTCCACATGGTTTGCCATTAATCGGTCGAGCTGATTGGAACGATTGTTTGAATTTGAACTGTTTTTCTAACAACCCCGATGAATCTTTTCAAACCACTGAAAATCAAAAAGGTGGCGTTGCCGAATCAGTTTTCATAGCCGGAATGTTTGTTATTTACGGACGCGAATTTGCACGTATTTGCGAGCTTGTTGGAGAAAATAACTTGGCAAAAGACGTATTGGCAGAAGTAAGCAAAATGGAACAAAATGTTGAAAAACACGGTTGGGACGGCGAATGGTTTTTGAGAGCGTACGATTATTTTGGCAATAAAATAGGCAGCCATGAAAATGAAGAAGGTAAAATTTTTATCGAATCGCAAGGTTTTTGCACTATGGCAGAAATAGGTAAAAGTTCAGGAAAAACACTTCAAGCACTCGAGTCGGTTGATAAATATTTGAATTGCGACTACGGAATTGTATTAAATAATCCGGCATTTACAAAGTATTTAATTCACATGGGTGAAATAACCTCGTATCCCGAAGGTTACAAAGAAAATGCAGGTATTTTCTGCCACAACAACCCATGGGTTATGATTGGGGAAACATTGCTTGGCAGAGGCAACAAGGCATTTGAGTATTATTCAAAAATTGCTCCTGCCTATTTGCAAGAAATTCAAGAGCTTCACAAAACAGAACCTTTTGTGTACTCGCAAATGATTGCAGGTAAAGATGCTTTCAAGCCTGGAGAAGCCAAAAATTCATGGTTAACAGGAACTGCAGCTTGGAATTTTTATGCTGTAAGCCAGTATATACTTGGCATTCAGCCCGATTATTCTGGGTTGAAACTCGATTTTTGCATTCCTACAGCTTGGAAAAAATTTTCGATTACACGCAAATTCCGGAATGCAACTTACCTCATTGAAGTAGAAAACCCAAATGGAAATTCAAAAGGAATTAAATCTATTCGTGTTGATAATGAAATCTATAACTCTACTATTTTGCCTATTTTTAGTGATGAAAAAGTGCATACTATAAAAGTTGTTTTAAACTAAAAAAACACTACAAACCACAAAGTATATTGCTAATTTTAGCTATACTTTGTGGTATTAAAAAAAATAAAAAAGTCAGAAAAAATACCAGAACACATAATTAAACCAAATTAAAAACAAACCACTTACATTAATCTTTTACAAAAAGCATTAAATACCTTATAAAAAATGCTATTTTTAATTTTTTTTACCTTTATTTTGTAGTCAAATTAAAATGTAATTATTCAAAGTAAATTAAAATAGCACAATGCCCGAGTTTAATATTCAAAACCTATTTTTATTATATTTATTGAGCAATATTTTTATTATTACTCTTTTTGCTATTTATTTTTTATACTACCAATTACCCAACCAAAAACTTAAACTTTATACTACCGGAAGATTTTTCCAATTAGGAACATGGAGTATTTTTTTGTGGAATTACAATTTCACTAACATTTATCTTTCTGCCATTGCAAATATCTTATTCATAATAAGTTTGACAATTGAGATTTATATTTTACTTTCGGCAAACAACGAAATTAAGAAAAAAGATAATATTATACTTATAAGTTTTTCGGTATTAGCTTCCTTAACTTTACTTTCTTCAATTTTCGTAAGTAGTTATTACAAAGTTCTTTACATGTCTATCTTTATTAGCTTATACTTTTTATTTTTAAGCAAAAAATTCGCTTTTTGGACCAATAAAACAAAAATAGAACATATAGTTGGCTTTTGGTCTTTTATAATTTCTATTTTATTCATAATAAGAGCGTTATATTCATTATTTATACTTTACGAACAAGAAATTTTTTCAAATAACTTCATTAGTTTAATTTCTTATCTTGGCTATTTTTCAATAATTTACACATTACCGATTATTTATTTATTTATTTTGAAAGAAAGAAATGAAAAAATCATATTGGAAAGTAAAAAGAAAATTGAAGAAGATAATAAAAAATTGAAAGAATTAAATCTTACAAAAGATAAAATTTTATCAATAATTGGGCACGATTTACGCAATCCAATTGGCGCGATTATGGGTTTTTCAGACCTAATTTCGGAGAAATGCAAAAACAAAGAATTTGATAAAATTGAAGAATATACATATATAATAAACCAAGCCGCCGAACAAAGTTTTGAAGTTTTAAACAACATGCTGTATTGGGCTAAAATTCAAACCAATAGAATAAGGTATAAAAAATCATACATTGATTTCAATTCATTTATACAAGATGTTTGCAAGTTAATGCAAGCTAATATGAAAGCTAAAGATTTAAAAATTCAAAAAATTGTAGAACCTGATTTTCATTTTGTAGCAGACAAATTATTGCTAGAAATTATTATGCGCAATTTGCTTTCGAATGCTATAAAATACACAAAACCAGATGGTTCTATTACTTTAATTGCATTTAAAACTGAAACAGAAATTAAAATTCAGGTAAAAGACACCGGTATTGGAATAAATTATGAAAGTATCGAAAAAATTTTAAACTCGGAAAATGGAACAAGTACTTTAGGTACAAATCAAGAGAAAGGAACTGGTTTGGGGCTTTTACTATGCCGAGAATTTACAGAAATTCAAAATGGCAAAATATCTATTCAAAGTAAAGAAAATCAAGGTTCTACATTTACCATTTCACTTCCTATAACCGAAATTGATTAAGATTTCTTCAAATATTCGTCAATTTCTTTGGGCACAAAATTAGAGGCATCGCCACCAAAACGAATTATTTCGCGCACGATGGTAGAAGTAACCGACGAATTTTCGGGAGTTGTGCATAAAAAAACAGTTTCTAAATTCTTGTCCATACTTTGATTCAAATGCGCAATGGTGCGTTCGTATTCAAAGTCAGTAGAGTTGCGTAAACCTCTCAGGATAAACTGAATATCATTTTTTCTACAAAAATCAACAGTCAATCCGGAATAGCTTGATATTTCAACTTTGGGTTCATTTCTGTAAATTTTATCCAAACAATTTACCATATCGGGCAACGCAATAAATCGTTCTTTGGTAGAATTAGTTCCAAAGGCAATAATAACTTTATCAAACAGAGGCAAAGCTCGTTGCACAATATCGGCATGACCTTTCGTAAAGGGGTCAAAACTACCCGGAAACAAAGCTATTTTCATATTTTTATGTATCAAGTTTGTGTTAGAATTTCTGACAAAGATATTCTAATTAAACAAAACCTCAAACGTATTCAAAATAATGTTTTTTTTAAAATTGTTTTTCTATTTCTTTTTGTCTTTTCTGTTTTATGCTTTCAACTAAAAAAAAGCCATTTGGTTTTTTTCCAAATGGCTTATAGATTGTAAAAAACACCTGTTTATTTTCTGTATCTAAGATTAAAAAGATTCCTGATGAGGAGTAATTATTTCAATCAATTCGGGCAAATCCATGCCTAAATTTTTGAGATGCTCAATGGTTGGTACACCATTTTTAGTCCAGCCTCGGCGACTGTAAACGGCATCGAGTAACTGTTCGTAGCGATTTTCACGGTATTTGCGAGTTATCGACATACGTTCTTCGAGCGATTTGCCTTTTGGGTCGATGCCAATAATTTCGAGCATTTGCTTGTCGTAATGTGCTTCTAATGAGAGATATTCCTCATGAGTTACAGGTCCGGCAGCACGGAATGGTTGAGCATCGTGTATGCGAGTTCCGTAACCACGGCGCAAGTTAAAAATACGTTGAAAATTATAAACTCTTTCAGATTGGCGAATCAATTCGTGTTTATCGAAAGGTTTTCCGGTTACAGCTTTGTAGATAGTTACGTAATTATCAACATGTTCTGGCACTTTAGCAGGTTCGTCTGTTTCGCCATTATTTTCTGGTTCTACATCATTCCATGGTAATTTGCACAATCCCATAAGCCCAAACCAAGTGCGGAACATTGGGAAATAATGCAATGCTTCGGCTTTTTTATCAAATGTAGGAATCTGATTATTAACCATATCCATAAAAATCAACCAAGCTTCATCGTGCTGAGGACCTTTGTTGGTCATTGCATAACCGCCTTGTTGTGCAAGCGATTCTTTTGAAACGTATTGCGAATATTCCAAACCTTTATTTTCCATTCCAATATCTTGCATAAATTGAGCATCGCCCCAACCCTGTGCTGCAAAATATTGTTTTAATTTACGAACACCCTGCCCTGCAAGTTTTCCAAACGCTTCGCCTTTGGCAACTTGATGCAAAAGTTTCATGGCATCGTCAGCATTTCCAAAATTAAGTTTTAAACCTCCAGTGCGTTCTTCATTCAAAATTCCATTTTCGTAACATTCCATTATAAAACCCATAATAGTTCCCCACGAAATGGTACAAATTCCATAAGTATCACAGTAAAAATTCGATTCGATAGTGAAATCAGGATTGAAAATTCCCATTATCGAACCCAAAGATGAAGAAGTTTCATACTCTGGACCTTCTACTAGAACTTTTTGTCCGGCATAAGGACCTGTGCGAAGTAAATAATTATCTACTCCTTTGGCACACATCATATTGCAACCAATCCAACAACCATCGGGCATTCCTTGTGTGAAATATTTTTTCCAAACTTCGGAGTGGATATTAATAGAATCTGGATGATTTCCAAATTTGAAATTATTTACAGGCAGTAAATTGTAATCGTTCATCACATTGGTTAAGTGAGCAGTTCCTTTAGAGCGCATTTCTGCTTGAGAATCATCAAGTTCCTTCATTTCACGATTGAACCGTTTTCCTCTTTCTACAATTGGTGCTAAGTCGGCTACATTGTTTAAATTACCTCCAATTTTTGGAACTTTTACTACAATTGCTTTTATTTTTTTATCTCTCAAAACGGTGCCAATTCCACCACGTCCGGCTTGTTTGAAGCGTATTTCGTTACGTTTTGGGTCGAAAAAAGAGAAATTCAACATTCCGATAAGCGAATGTTCAGCAGCAGTTCCTGCCGAAACGGTCGAAACTTTTACCAAATCTTTTTTCTCGTGGCTTTCGGCAAAAGCATAAGTTAAGTGGTGCGAAAGAATATGTGTATCGCTTGTTCCTTCAGGTGCTTTCATTATTTCAATTTTTTGAGCAACTGCATCAAGAACAATAATAATATCTTCAGTGGATTTTCCCTGAATTTCGAGTGCATCATAGCCCGCAAAATTCATAAACGGACCAAAATATCCACCTACATTACTATCGATAACAATATCGGTTTGTGGCGAAATACTCACAACCAAAGATTTTCCTGTTCCTGAATATTGAGTAATTCCGGCAATAGGACCAGTGGCTATAACAATTTCATTTTCAGGGTCATTCCACTTGGTGTCAGGTTTTGTTCCGTCCCAAAGTAAGCGTAAACCAAAACCTTTTCCTCCTTGAAATTTTTCAATCATTTCGTCAGAAACCGGTTTTTCTTTCATTGTATTTTCGCCAATGTTAATATATAAGGTTTTGCGCGTGTAACCTCTATACATGGGAGTTACCTCATAATCCCATGATTTTATCATATTGCTTTTTAGTTCTTGTAAAGTCATATTGTGCGGTTATAATTATAGTTGTAATTAACTTTTGCAAATTTACTTACTTTTTTTAAAAGTTTAAAACTGAAAGCATTATGCATTTTTTTTGCATATCGTATTTTTTATGTTTTTGTATGATATAAAATTGAAAATAAAGCTTTTACTAAAAATATGTTTAATAACTTGTTTTTTAAATCTGCTTTTATCATAGTTTTTTTGATTTATTATTTAATTTTTGAATTAATTCCTTTAAAATTTACTTATTAAAAATATTTTTACTGAAGATGCTTTTCCTTTTTATTTTTCCTAAATAAT
>DZBP01000012.1 GCA_022729915.1 Draconibacterium orientale
CATCGTTTTGGTAATCTTCGTAAGCCAGCCAGTAAGGATTGTTTGCACTTGGAGTTACTACTCCAAAACTGGTTGTTCGCCAAGTACGTTGTTTACCATCGGGATATTTGTAATCCACAAAATCTTCTATATCGAGTTGTCTTTGCGACCAAACCGTTAAGTTGTAAGGTATATTGTCGCTTGTACCTCCAGTGGATGGTTTTCCTTTTCCGCTGTTTTTGATGTAGCTAATGTTTCCGCCTACCGTCAATTTATGTGTGATTTTTCTATCCAACGAAAGATTTAAGGTATTGCGTGTTAAGCTACTGTTCGGAACTACACCTGTTTGGTCTGAAAGTGTGTATGACAAGCGGTAGGTTGTATTGTCGTTAGAACCCGAAATAGCTAAATTGTTGTCGTAAGTAACACCAAGTTCGAAGAAATCTTTGTAATTGTCGGGGTGAGCTTCCCAAGGTCTTACTATACCAATGTTGTTTTCACCACCCCATTGTTTTACGAGTAATCCGTCCATTACAGGTCCCCAACTTTCGTCGGTTGATAAGCTTTGCGAAGGAATACCGTTTACATCGTTGGTAAAAGTGAGCGAACTTCCACCGCCATATTTATTTTGTAAATCATGAAAATCGAATGCTTGTGTAAAATTTACTCCCGAACTGAACGAAACACCAAGTCCTTGCCCTTTTTTACCTTTTTTTGTAGTGATAATGATTACACCGTTTGCACCACGGCTACCATAAAGAGCTGAAGCGTTTGCACCTTTCAATACCGAAATACTTTCAATATCATCGGGGTTAATATCTTGTGCAGCATTTCCATAATCGCGTGAGCTGCTCAAGTTTGCAGCTCCTCCGCCTATAGCTTGAGTAGCAGAGCCGTAGTTAGAGTTATCTACGGGCATGCCATCAATTACAAAAAGTGGTTGGTTGTTTGAAGCAATTGTATTGGCACCACGAATCAAAATACGTGATGAACCTCCAATATTACTGGTTCCCATTACTTGTACTCCCGCTATTTTTCCGGTAAGAGAGTTTACAATGTTCGATTCTTTGGCTTTGTTAAGTTCTTCACCTCCAACTTCTTGAATAGCATATCCCAATGCTTTTTGGCTTCGTTCTATGCCTAGGGCAGTTACCACTACATCATCGAAAACAAAATCTATTGTTTTTAGAGTTACATTGATAGTTGCTTGACCGTTTATCGCAACCTCTGTTGTTTCAAAGCCCATAAATGAGAATCCTAAGGCTTTAACATCATTAGTAACTGTAATTTGGTAATTTCCACTTTCATCGGATAGCGTACCAATAGAAGTATTATTTATTGCCCAAATGCTAGTTCCCGGAATAGGCTTACCTTCGGAATCGGTAACTTTTCCCGAAATGCTTAGCTGAGCAAATAATACGGCATTTCCTAAAAAGAAAAATGCGAGCATAAATGCGAGTTTTTTCATAATGAATGTTTGTTTAGTTTTAAATAAAAGATAATTAATGAATACATTTTATTATTTTTCTATATTTATTTTACTACTTTTTGTGTAGTAATTTTATTAAATATAGTCAACTGTTTTTTATGTATTGTATTGTTATAAAATTAAATATGTTATTTTTTTTGAATTCATAGTTTAAAAAACAAGAGATTAAAAACTAAAAAGTATATATATATATATTTACAAAGATAAATATTTTATTTAAAAAAACATATATAAAATTGATTTTTAACATTTCTATTTTTAGATAAGCAGCGAACCAAAATTAATTGAATATTTTTTTTAGTCAAGTGCTCAAAACCCTTTACTAACAAAAAAGTTTGCTCCAGAAAAAATACCACTGGTGCTTAATTTAACCAATCAAAAAATATATACACATTTCATTCAATAAATAAAAAATTTTACCTAATTTTGTATTCGATTTTTCAATTCGATTTTTTTGAAAATTTATAAGAATATTTTATTGCTTTATAAAAAAAAGATGTTTTTTTAGGATAAAATAATAAAGTTAGAAAATTAGGTAAATTAAGAATTTACGATTCTTAACCTGCCTTATTATTAATTTGCACAATAAATTAAAAAACGTATATTTTCTACAAAACTAAACAACTAAAGGGTTTTATGCACAAACAACTCAGCAAATTTATCGTTTTTGCTTTCATTTTAGCAATTTTTACTTCATGTACCACTGCCGAACAAACATTTTTTGAGGTAAAATCGCCTTCAAATAACATTTCGGTTGAGTTTTTTCTAAAAAGTGATGGTTCGCCAAATTACTTGGTAAAATACAAAGACAAAGTAGTGATAGATACTTCGGCTCTAGGTTTTGAGTTAAAAGACCAACTTGCTTTAACTGACAGCTTTAGAATAATTAGAGCCGATAAAAATACAGTTAACGAAGAATGGCAATTGCCTTGGGGCGAACAGCGAATTGTAAAAAACAATTACAACGAAATGGTTGTGAAGTTAAAAGAACGACGTAAAGCCAAGCGCACACTTTCAATTTACTTCAAAGCGTATGACGATGGAATTGCTTTTCGTTACGAAATTCACGAACAAAAAGGTGTGGATTCGTTGATTATTCTCAATGAAAAAACACAATTTAAACTCACAGGCGACCACATTTGTTGGTGGATTCCAGCAAATTGGCAAAGTTACGAGCATCTTTACAATACCACAAAATTTTCCGAAATTGATGCACTTTCTAAAAATGAAGGTCATGGATTAGGACATAGCCAAATTCCTTATAATGCGGTACATACGCCATTTACAATGCGTTTTAAAGAAGGCTTGCATTTGAGTTTTCACGAAGCAGCTCTTTTAGATTACGCTTCCATGACTTTAAAAATTGACAATAAAAACCTTTTGATGGTTAGTCAACTTGTTGGTTCAGAAAGACTTGGTTATGCTGTAAAACGTGCTTTACCTTTTAAAACTCCATGGCGAAGCATTCAAATAGCCGAAAAAGCAAAAGATTTGATTGCATCTAATTTGATTTTAAATTTGAACGAACCCAATAAATTAGGCGATGTAAGTTATTTTAAACCAATGAAATACGTTGGTATTTGGTGGGAAATGCACGTTGGAAAATCAACTTGGGATATGGCAAGTAAAAAACACGGTGCTACTACTCAAAATGCAAAACGTTACATTGATTTTGCTGCAAAAAACAATATAAAAGGCTTATTAGTAGAAGGTTGGAATACCGGATGGGAAGTTTGGGGAAGAGAAAATCGCGAAGGTGTTTTCGATTTTGTAACTCCTTACCCAGATTACGATATTAAAGAAGTAGTTCGGTATGCAAAAGAAAAAGGCATCGAACTCATCATGCATCACGAAACAGCTGCGGCTACTCGTACTTACGACCAACAATTAGATACTGCCTACAAATTCATGGAAAGCCTTGATGTACATGCAGTAAAAACAGGTTATGTGGGCAAAATAATTCCCAAAGGCGAATTTCATCACGGACAATGGATGGTAAATCATTATCAACGAGTTTATGAAATGGCTGCAAATCATAAAGTTGCAGTAGATGTGCACGAACCAATTAAAGAAACTGGCTTGCGTAGAACTTATCCCAATGCTGTTTCACGCGAAGCGCTTAGAGGTCAGGAATTTAACGCATGGTCTGCCGATGGTGGAAATCCGCCCGAACATATTTCAATTATAGCATTCACAACAATGCTTGGCGGACCAATTGATTTTACGCCCGGAGTTTTTAAATTTAAAATTAGCGATAAAAATCAGATTAACACTACTTTAGCTCAGCAGTTGGCTTTGTATGTTGTACTTTACAGCCCAATACAAATGGCTTGCGATTTACCCGAAAACTATGAAGGTAAACCAGCATTTCAATTTATTCGTGATGTAGGTGTAGATTGGGAACAAACCAAAGTTTTAGATGGCGAAGTAGGTGATTTTGTGTGCATTGCACGTCAAGAGCGTGAAACTAAAAACTGGTTTTTAGGTTGCGTAACTGATGAGGAAAGCCGACATATTACCATTAATTTTGACTTTTTAGAAAAGGGAAAAACGTATGAAGCAACAATTTACGCCGATGCTGAAAACTCAAATTGGAAAAAGAATCCAGAAGCTATTGACATTCAAAAAATGGAAATCAACAGCACTATGGAAAAACGATTTGAATTAGCCGAAGGCGGTGGCTTGGCTATCAGCTTGATGTTAAAAAAATAGTGTTTTGCTAAAACGTTAATAAACAAAATGCAACTAATTATTCCAAATTTGGAATAGTTAGTTGTCTTTTTCTGTAATATTGAATCTTTCAGTTTTAATACATTGTTTAAATTTTTTGATTTTTTTTTAACTAAAACTAAATTATGATAATAAAAGCATATCAAATAGCAGACGGAATTGATTTAAAGCAATTTAAGAGCAATTATGAAGGTAAATTGCATTCATATTCTACTTCTGATGCTTATTATACAAATGAAAATGAGCGTTATTTGTATGTTTTGTCTTATGGAGTTGTTGTTTTTTGTGGATACAACGAATTAAAAATTTCGGAACATATCGAATTTATAATGTCTTATTGCAACAATCCCTTAAAAGAGAAACTTTCTGAAGATTTTATCATTCAAAAAACCAACGAAAAGGATAAATTTGAACACAACGAAGCTCATTTGTCGATAATTAACGATGATGTAATTAAAATAATTTTGCTCAATATTGGTCAATCAGTTGCACTCGATTATTTTTTGAGCCAAGCCATTCAAATGCTCGACGAAACAAATAATTATACAAAAATGTTAGAAAAAAAAGGTCGTTTGATGATTACAAATCAAACACTTTTGAAATTTATAGGCAAAACTTTGATTGTAAAAAATAATATCGTAGAGCAACTTTATGTGTTTGAACAGCCCGAAGCTGCTTGGAATGATGAGTATTTGAGCAAGGTGGACAATGGTTTGTCGCAAATTTTCGACATCAAAAATCGTTTCAGAAGTGTAGATTACAACTTGAAAATTATAAACGAAAATCTGGATTTGTTCAAAGATTTGATGCAACACAAACGGAGCAATCTGCTCGAAATTATTATCATTTTGCTTATTTTGGTAGAGATAATTAATATGTTTTTTGAAAAATTATTATAAAAAAATAGAATATGCCTCGTTTTATTAAAGCAAAGAAAGAAGAAATTGGAATGTCGCCAGATGCCTTTATTTTTAGAGGCAATCAAAAGACTGATAAAGTGAGGCTTAGGCTGATGGATTACGACGAAACTAATTTATTTGAGTTTGAGCTTGGTAACGTAAAACAAGCCACCAAATACGACAAAACACCTTCTACAACTTGGCTTAATATTGATGGATTGCACGATGCCGAAATTATGAGAAATATTTCGGAGCAATTTGCATTAAATCCGTTAATTCTTTCTGATGTAATGAATCCTCACAATCGACCAAAGATTTATGAATATGATAATTGTATTTATTTATCTGTGAGAATGTTACATTGCAATGAACTGACAGAGTTAAATCATTCCGAATTTTTAGCATTAATAATCAAAAAAAATATTCTGCTTTCCTTTCAAGAAACTCAAGCCGATTTTTTTGAACCTATTAGAGATAGAATTCGCCGCCGAAGAAAGAAAATTAGCTCTTCTGGTATTGATTATTTGGCTGTTGCAATAATTGATGCCGTTTTTGAAAATTACAATTACATCATAAGTAGAGTAGGCGAAAAAATTGAAGCGCTTGATGAAAAGTTGATTGATAATATGCAATCTTCTATTATTGAGGAAATTAATTATTTTAAACGGGAAATTATTTTTTTGCAGAAAATTATAAAACCTTGTTTTGAAGTCGTTTTATATTTAGAGAAAATGGACTCGGATTTAATAAATGAAAATTTGTGGGTTCATATTAAAGATTTGAAAGAGAGCATTCAACATGCAAACGAATCGCTCGAAAGTTATCGGACTATTCTTACTGACCAACTCAATGTGTATCACACCAATGTAAGCAGTAAACTTAACGACACTATGAAATTGCTGACCGTTTTTTCTGTTTTTTTCATACCTCTGACTTTTATAGTGGGTGTTTATGGAACTAATTTTGAAAATATTCCAGAAACAAAACTTGAATACGGCTATTTTTTCATGTGGGTTACAATGATACTTATTTCTATTTTAATGGTTTATTTTTTCCGCAAAAAAAAATGGTTTTAATTTCTATAAAACAAAAGCAAATTAGTTAAGCATATATTTTTACTTATTGTTGAGAATCAATTATAATATTTAATTTTGTTGCGTTTTTTAACTTTCGTTTAATACGTAAAATAAAAATTGAACGTAGAACATTATTTTTTACAAATTGAATAATTACAATTATCAACAAATGACACAATTAGAAACGTATTTCCAAAAATTCAGAGAAAAGATTATTGGCATAGATGCTACTTTTTTATCTCCTTTTGGCGAAAAGAAAATAGTTTATGCAGATTGGATTGCAAGCGGCAGGCTATACGCGCCGATTGAAGATAAAATAAAAGAAACTTTTGGTCCTTATGTAGCCAATACGCATTCAGAAGCCAGTGAAACCGGTATAATTATGACTCACACCTATCATTTGGCGCAAAAAATCATAAAAAATCATGTAAATGCTTCGTGTGATGACGTTTTGATAGCCACCGGAAACGGAATGACTGGAGCAGTGAGCAAATTTCAACGAATTATCGGTTTGAAAGTGCCTGAACGCATCTTTGACTACATTCCAACCATTAAATTAGAAGATAAAGAGCGTCCTGTGGTGTTTGTAACCCACATGGAGCATCATTCAAACCACACTTCGTGGAACGAAACCATAGCCGATGTAGTAATTTTAGAACCTGATGAAAAAATGCAAGTTTGCTACAACAAATTCAGGGAAACTATTAAGCAATATGCTGATAGAAAGCTAATTATAGGTGCATTTTCGGCATGTTCTAATGTAACGGGTATTCAGCCCGATTATCATCAATTAGCCAGAATAGTTCACGAATATGGCGGATATTGTTTTGTCGATTTTGCAGCTTCTGCGCCTTATGTGCCAATAAACATGCACCCGAGCGACCCAATGGAGAGCCTCGATGCAATTTTCTTTTCGCCACATAAATTTTTAGGTGGTCCGGGAAGTTCAGGTGTTTTAATTTTTAATAAGTCGCTGTATAACAACAAAATACCTGACCACCCGGGAGGAGGAACGGTTCGTTGGACAAATCGTTGGAACGAGCGTTCGTACATCGATGACATCGAAACTCGCGAAGATGGTGGAACACCCGGTTTTTTACAAGCTATACGCATAGCTCTTGCTATTGAACTAAAACAGCAAATGGGTTGTAAAAACATACATAACCGTGAAAATGAGCTTATTAAAATAGCATTTGAGGAGCTTAAAAAACTAAAAAAATTACACATTTTAGCTGAAGAGCACACAAATAGAATTGGTGTTTTTTCTTTCTTCATCGAAGATATACACCATAATTTAGTTGTTAAATTATTGAACGATTATTTTGGTATTCAAGTTCGTGGAGGTTGTTCATGTGCAGGCACTTACGGACATTTTTTGCTCAATGTAGATTTGTTCAAATCCAAAGACATTTCCAGCAAAATTGAAGGTGGTGATTTGACTCTCAAGCCGGGTTGGGTTCGCTTGTCGTTGCACCCAACTATGACAGATGCTGAGCTTTATTTTATTGTAGATGCTATTAAACAAGTGATTGAAAACATTGATGTTTGGAAAGAAGATTATTATTTTGATAAAAATTTAGGTGAATTTTTTCATAAATCGTTTCCAAAGAAATCGTCTTCTGATTTTGTAGAGTGGTTCAAAATATAAAAATAATAAGGTATTTTAAAGAAAAGTTTGGCTACTTTCTTCAAGTTAGCCAAACTTTTTTTAGATTACAGCTAAAAAAACATCTATTTTTGGAAGTAATGCTCTTAAACTCATTAAGTTAGTCAGCTTTATAGTTCCTACCACGTAATTAAATTCTTTACTCGAATATCTTTCGGTGATGCTTTCAAATTCAAAATGGCTGAAATCTACAACATTAGCATATCTTAAATAAATTTTTATATCGGTATTTGTAGTGAATTGTAAATTGGAATCTCTGTTTATTTTTTTGTATTCGTATTTATAGTTGTGAGTACGAGCTGTTATGTCAGACAAAACAGCCGAACTTGTGGGAAATGCACCAGCACCTCTGCCAAACATAAATTGTTTGTCGTAATATTTTCCTTCAATAACTACTCCATTAAATTCATTTTCAACATTATAGATGTATTCTTCCGAATTTACTAATTTGGGAAGCACAAAAAGAGTAAGGTATTTGGTGTCAAGTTTTAGCGTTTGAGCTACTAATTTAATTTTGTAACCTTTTTCGCGAGCATACTTTATATCATTTACCGAAATATTTGATATTCCATAATTTAACACTTCTTCTGGTTTTATAATTGTGCCAAAACCATGAGCGGTAATTATGCACAATTTATATAATGAATCGTAACCTTCAACATCGAATACTGGATTACTTTCTGCAAAACCTAATTCTTGTGCTTGCTTCAAAGCAACATGATAATCCATATTTTCATTAAATATTTTGGACAATATGTAATTTGAAGAGCCATTTAATATTCCAGTTATTGCTTGAAGTAAATCATTGTCGTAATATTCTTCTAAGTTTCTGATTATTGGAATACTACCACAAGCTGAAGCATCATAAAGCAACGCTACGTTGTGTTTTTTTTGCAAGTCAATCAACTCTGGCAAATGCTTGGCTATCATATTTTTATTACCAGAAACCACACTTTTTCCTTTTTTCAAAGCGGTTGTAACAATTTTGTAAGCATCTTCTGCATTATCAATTAATTCTACTACTAAATTTATTGCTTCGTTATCAAGTATTTCGTTAGCATTAGTTGTAAAATAATCTGGTGAAATTGTTCTTTTTTTGTCTTTTTGTTTAATACAAATTTTCACAATTTCTGCATTTTCAAATTGAGTTTCTTTTAAAACTTGGAAAAGTCCTTCGCCGACTACTCCAAAACCAAAAAGACCAATAGTTTGTTTGTTTTTCATGCTTAGATTTATTAATATTTCTATACTATTTTATTTAATCTATTATATCTTTTTAATTTACAAATTCAACAACATTCAGAATTTTATGCTTTTTTTTTGATGTGTAGAAATTTGAGATAATAGTTTGTATTTTTTCATATTCAATCAAAAAACCATCGTGTCCAAAATCGGATTCAATCATGTGTAATTCAGAACTTTTTATAAATCTGTTCATAAGTTCTTGTTCTTCAGGTAAAAAGAGTATATCACTGTCGATTCCTATAATTAAAGTACGAGCTGTTATTTTTGAAAGTGCATTTTCTATTCCTCCTCTATTTCTTCCAACATTATGGCTATCAAGTGCTTTTGAAATTGTAAAATAGGAATATGCATCGAAACGATTTACAAGCTTTTCGCCTTGATATTGTTGGTAGGAGCTAGCTCTGTAATTGTTCGTTTTAGTATCGTCATTTTCTGCCTGAGTTTGATTGTAAGCCTTTGAATTTCTGTAACTTAAAAGAGCTATCGAACGAGCAGCTTTTAGTCCTTTTTGTCCGCCATCGGGTTTATCTTCAAAATAGGTTGCATCTGCTTCTATTGCTAAACGTTGTGATTCGCTGATAGCAATTCCCCAAGGCGAAAATTTTGCATTGGTTGCTACAAGTATCAAATTTTCAATTACTTCCGGTTTCATTATTGCCCATTCTATCGATTGGTGTCCACCTACCGAACCGCCTATAACTGTGTGAATTTTAGTTATTTGCAATTCATTGCGCAAAAGTTCGTGTGCATGAACCATATCGCGTGTGCTTATTTGTGGAAAATCTCTAAAATAGCCTTTTCCTGTTAAAGGGTTGATTGACAAAGGTCCTGTACTTCCATAGCACGAGCCTAAAATATTGGCACATACTATAAAATATTTTTCGATGTCGAAAAGTTTATTTTTTCCAACCAAACCTTCCCACCAATCGAGTGCATCAGAATTGGCTGTAAATGCGTGGCAAATCCAAATAACATTCGATTTTTTTGTATTTAGTTGTCCGTAAGTGTGATAAGCAATTTGAATTTCGGGCAATTTGCTTCCATTTTCTAATTGAAATTCGTTGTTGTATCTGAAAAAATTCATGTTTTCAAATTTTTGAAATTACGATTTGGCAACTGTATAGAGTTGCCAAATCAAATAAAAAAGAAATAATTTTTTTGCTAATATAATATTTAAATAGTTTGCAAAGCTTGTTCTAAATCTGCTTTTAAATCGTCAATATGCTCAATTCCAACAGATAAGCGCAGTAGAGTAGGAGTGATGCCTGCTGCAATTTGTGCTACTTCGCTCAATTGTTGGTGAGTGGTAGCCGATGGCTGAATAATCAACGTTTTAGCATCGCCTACGTTAGCAAGATGACTTATAAGTTTCAGATTATCAACGAGTTTTACCGTTTCTTCTTTCGAGCCTTTTACTTCAAATGAAAGAACTCCACCAAAGCCACGTTTTAAATATTTTTTTGCGATTTTGTGATTTGCACTACTTTCTAAACCCGGATAATTCACGCTTTTAATTTTCGGATGTTTTTCTAACCATTTAGCCAAAGCAAGTGTGTTTTCAACGGTTCTTTCTACTCTTAGAGAGAGTGTTTCGAGTCCTTGAATGAGCAAAAATGAGTTGAAAGGGCTTATTGCAGGACCAAAATCGCGCAAACCTTCTACTCTTGCTCTAATTATGAACGAAATTTCTTTAAAAGTGTCCCAAAATACTAAACCATGATAGCCTTCTGAGGGTTCAGAGAACTGTTTGAACTTTCCATTGCCCCAATTGTAGTTTCCACCATCAATAATTAAGCCGCCAATGCTTGTTCCGTGTCCGCCAATCCATTTTGTAGCCGACTCAACCACAATGTTTGCTCCATGCTCGAGTGGGCGAAACAAATAACCACCTGCTCCAAAAGTATTATCTACAATCAGCGGAAGGTCAAATTCTTTGGCAAGTGCTGCAATTTCGTCAAAATCTGGAACTATAAAGCTCGGATTTCCGATAGTTTCGAGGTAAATAGCTTTGGTTTTTTCGTCAATTAATTTTCTAAAATCATCGGTTGCGAGTGATTTCGAAAATCGGGCTTCTACACCCAAATTTTTGAAACTTACTTTGAATTGATTGTACGAACCGCCATACAAATAAGGCGAAGTTACAAAATTGTCGCCAACACTTAGTATGTTGTTTAGAGCAATAAATTGCGCTGCATGACCCGATGCTACTGCCAAAGCGGCAACTCCACCTTCAAGCGCAGCAACACGTTGTTCAAAAACGTCAGTTGTTGGATTCATTAAGCGAGTGTAGATATTTCCAAACTCTTTTAAAGCAAAAAGGTTTGCACCGTGAGTCGAATCTTTAAATACGTAAGAGCTTGTTTGATAAAGCGGTACGGCTCGCGATAACGTATCTGAATCGGGTTTATGACCTGCATGAATTTGTAAAGTTTCAAATTTATAGTTTGTTGTTGACATAATTTTTTTGTTTTAAAGGATTGAATAAATTAATTGTTAAGTGATTGCAAATCAAATATTTAAAATTTTATCATTTGGATATTTTTTTTCCATACAGAAATTTTAATTATTTTTTTCGCAAGATGAAATTTAAAATTTTCTTGGAATATTTTTTCTAGCGCAAGCTGCACATATATACGTGGTACAAGTGCAATCTCAAACGGTTGAAACACGCACGTACAAAAAAGCAAGCACAAAGTGCCTTTGAAAAATTTACTGTTTGCATGATAATTTGTCGTTTAAATTATAATTTCCCAAATTTGGGTTAGGTATTAGCACCTTTCTTTTTTGTTCAGAAGGTTGCTTGAGTTTCACAGAGCCTAATCTCTCCACTCATCTTTATAAATCAAACAAACTTTCTTTTGAAGGGAAAGAATATTTGAGGTAACTGAAATAAAACGATTAAATGATTTTCAATTTTATTTTCGCTACAAATATATTTGCAATTTATATACTTGCAACTTTTTTTTCATTTTTTTTTGAATTTTTTTTTTTAGAAATTGAATAACGTGCTTAAATAAATACTTTTATGTCCGTTTTTATGAGTGATATTTTTTAAAATAAATAGCAAAAAAAAGAGATTTGTTTGTTTCAATTTGATTTTTTTTGATTTGTTTAACCCCAAAAAAATGAATTTATACTTGTAATAAACGAAAAAACTATTGAAAAAAAACATGATGGTAAATTTCTATATTTCTTTGATTTTAAGGTATGTGTATTTTAAAATTATCTAATTGTACTTTGGAAGAGTTACTATTTTATTAGAAATTCTATTTTTAAGAAAAAAAGTAAAATATAAATGGTTAAAAAACGTTATATTTGCATAAATAAATTTTTTGTTATTATATAAAACAATGAATCTATATTTTTTCTTTGAATTTAAGATAATTAAAAAAAGAAACAAATTGCAGATTCTCAAAACATTAGACAAATGAAAAAACTATTTTTATTATTTACAATTGTGTTATTGCTTTTGGGTGGAACACAATTAAAAGCACAAATTTCGATTGACGAATTTGATAGCTTTAATCCTACTTCAGCACTTGCCGGAAATTTGGGTTATTCAAATATTGGCGGTGAAAATTACATTAGCATGCGTTTGCAACCGGAACTATCTTTTGGAAAATGGGGAGTTGGTTTAAATATTCCTATTTATTTCAACATCGAAAATGGTGAATTTAGAAAAGACGAATATACCGATGCCGGTGCACTTTGGCGTATGATTATGTACGTTCGTTATGGCGTAAAAAAACACAACCCTATTTATGCGAAAGTAGGTATGCTTACCAACGAATTTTTGGGCTATGGAATGTTGATAAATAATTATGACAACTCGGCTAGTTTCGATAAACGTCGTACTGGTTTGAGTGCCGATATTTTAGTTAAAAACATGGTGGGTTTGGAGTTTATGTACAGCGATTTTGCTGCTTCTACCAACTTAATGGCTATTCGTCCTTATGTTCGTCCGTTCGGAAAATCCTCGATTAAAGCGTTGAGCCAGTTCGATATCGGATTTTCGTATGTAACCGACCACGACGAAACTTCTGTTGAAATAGAGGGAGTTACTTATGAAAATCAATTTATTAAAGATGGAATGAGTGCTTGGGCAATTGACGCAGGAACTTATTTGATTAACCGTAAAATTTTACAAGTTTCACCATTTATTTCTTACGGAACTTTGAATAAAAATGAAAGTCCTGAATTGCAAACTTACCTTGCCGCTGCTGCTACAGAAATGAGCGAAGCTGATAGTATTCATACAGTAAACTATGGAAAAGGTTCTGGTTTTTCATTTGGAATTCGTGCTCGTTTGAACTTTATGGGCAATGTGGTTAGAGCCGATGCTCGTCTCGAAAGACTTTGGTACACAGACTATTTCATGCCTCAATTCTTCGATGCTGGTTATACTATCAATAAAGATGCGAAACTGATTTCATTAGCCGGAATTGAAAAGAAAGCCGGTATTTATGGTTCTGCTTCTATTTCAGTACTCGATATGCTTATGTTTAGTGCAAGTTTGTTGATTCCTGATGGTACAAATGAAATGAATCCGGGTTCGGTTCAGTTGGTTTTGCATAGCAAAGAAATTGGTCCGTTTATTATTTCAGGTCAATATTACAAAGGTGGTTTGAGTGGTTTCTCTATGAAAGAAATTTTCAACTTTGACGAACGTTCGATAGCCTCAACTCGTATTGCTTACAAAGTGAACAAGTATTTAATGACTGGTTTTGATTACAAATGGTCATGGGCTCGCAATGCCGACGATGTTTTTGAAACTAGCAATTATATAAGTCCTTATGTTGGTTTCCGTATGCCATTTGGTGGAAAAGAAGAAAAAGAAGTGAGTTCAGAAGATTTAGATACTTTTAGTTATTAAACTATGAACCCAAATTAATTTAAAACTTAATTTGGGTTTAATAATTTTTTATTCTGGAAAATATTTAAAATCTGTGAATAATATTCAATAAAAAAGGAAAACAATTACAAATTGTTTTCCTTTTTTGTTGCTTTTTGAGAATAAAAAAATTACTCAATGTGTTTTCTTCTTCTTTTTTTGAAAATATTAGCCTTCGATTCTTCTTTTTTTAACAATCTGATAATATTTTTTCGGTGAGTATAAATTAAACCGCCGGCTACAAAAAATGAAAAAATAATAAGCGAAGGAGCAGATTCTCTAAAAACATAAATGATAAGAACCGGAAAAGTAACTCCAGCGAGCATTGAACCTAATGATACAAAGCGAGTTGTAATAAGTACAATTACAAAAACAGAGAATGCAAGTAATGTTGCAAGTGGGTGAATAGCCAAGCCAATACCAAATAAAGTAGCAACTCCCTTTCCGCCTCTAAAGTCGGCAAAAATAGGAAATAAATGACCTAAAACTGCACCAGCACCAAGTGCTAATTGCAAATTAATGTATGCATTACTACCAATTATGAGCGTTTCGGAAAAGAAAAGGGCTATTTTCACAGCAGCCCAGCCTTTTGCCATGTCGATAATCATCGTTGGAATACCAGCTTTTTTGCCCAGCACCCTAAATACATTGGTAGCTCCGGCATTTCCACTTCCATAATCTCGAATATCAATTCCATAGAAAAACCGACCTATCCAAACAGAAGTAGCAATAGAACCTAGTAAATATGCAGAAAAAATTGCAATTGTGTAAAAAAATAATGGCATAAATTGTTGTTTTTAGTTTTAAATTTATGTTGAAAACGATGTTTTTTTTGTTTAACTGTAGTTTTGTTTAATTTGCACAATTATCATACCTTTTTTATCAAAAAGTATTATTTTTTAATAATTTATAATATTTTTTTGAGTGTGCAAATAGTTTCTTTTGATGTAGCAAAATTAATTATATATTTTGTAAAAACCAAAAAAAAGTATGTTTTCGTAGTAATTTTAAGTTAATGTCTTTTATTATTTCGTTTTTTTGTGTATTTTGACTTTTTTTCAAAAAAAAAGATTATTATGTACTTTTTACATAATAATCTTTTAGTTGATGAAGATTTGAATAATTTCTTGAAATTTAATTACTTAAAATTAAAAAAAATATTATTACATAATTAATTATATTCAAAATAGACAATTATTTAGTTTTATTTAAAAATTTCTTCAAGTTTAGCTCCAAGTTCGTCGCCACGTAAATCTTTGGCAATTACCGTTCCGTCTTTATCAATAAGCACTGTGTGAGGAATTCCTTCGATGCCATATAAATCAACAACCATTGAATCCCAGTATTTTAGGTCGCTAACATGTACCCAATTCATTTTGTATTTTTCAATAGCACCAACCCAAGCATCTTTTTCAGCATCAAGTGAAACGCCAAAAATTTCAAAGCCTTTTTCTTTGTACTTTTCATAGGCAGTTATTACATTTGGAATTTCTCTAATGCAAGGACCACACCACGAAGCCCAAAAGTCAATAAGTACAACTTTTCCTTTCAAAGAGCTAAGTGCTATTTCTTTATCATCGGTTGAAGGTAGTGAAATATCGGGTGCAACACTTCCTAAGGCTACTTTTTCAACATTTTCAACCTCCGTTTCAACATTTTCCGATTCGGCTAAAAATTCTTTTAAAAGTGTGTTATCTGGATATTTTTCTTTCAGATTGGCAAGCATTTTATCTTTTATTTCGGTATTAACAATTTGATTTACAAAAAATAAACCTGCAAGCGAATTGCTGTTTTTTGTAAACGTATTTTCAATGAGTGCAGCTTTTTCTGCTTCTATTTTTGCTTGAATATCAGCAAGTTGCTTGTCAAATTTGTCCACGTCGTTGAGTGTTTTGTAAAGCAAAATGCTAGCTGGCGAACCTTGAATTTCTGGTTTGAACATGCTATCAGTTGAAGCAGTAAGTTTAATTTTTTCACCCGGCTCAATGATTAAGATGATGTAATTGTATTCATCAAGGCGAAGTTTGTAAAAATCGGTGGCGCCAATGCTTGCTTCAATTTTAAACGAACCGTCGCTTTTAAGCTCAGAACTGCCAATTTCAATTTCGTTCATAATATTGTCGAGGTAAATCTGAGTAAAAGCAGTGGCATTTAATAATTTACCTTTTATCGAGATATTGTCTTTAGCATCAGATTTTGCTTCCTTTTCCTGAGCAAATATGTTGTGCATTCCCACAAGCATTAGAAATAAAAAAATAGTTATTTTTTTCATTTTTTTGTTATTTTCAAATAGTTAGTAATTCCGTTTGAGTTTTATATTTATTCAAAATTTATTTTTTCCAAAATAGAAAATGATATATTTTTATTTAAACTAAAATTATGTAGTTTTAGTATTTAAAAATTATGCAAATGTAAATTTATTTTTTTGAAAATTACATTTTTAACGTTTAATTTCAATTTTTAATTGTCAAATGCAATAAATGTTTTATTTTTTAGTGTAATGATTAAAATTATAAATAGCTGTTAATTTGATTTTTATAAAAAAGACTTGCTTTATTTTTATTAATTTATTCAAAAAAAATGCTTTGGATTTTCAAAATTATTGATTTAAAATTATATTTGTACAACATATTGAAAAATCATTTTTTTAAACTAAAGACTTATTCCTTACTTATGGCTAAATTTTTTACTTTTTGTAACATCTTTTTTTTCTTTTTACCTTTTTTCATTGTTGCTCAGACTCAAAATAGACCTCTTGGAGCTAATTATAAGGCAATGGGCAATGTAGGAGTGATAAAATCCGACTTGTGGAGTGTTTTTCATAACCAGGCAGGTTTGGCAGATGTTCAAACCATGGCTATTGGTGCAAATTTTGAAAATAAATATGGAATAAAAGAGCTAAATTATAGCGCATTGGCGTTTGCTTTGCCTACTAAAAACGGTACGTTTGGTTTAAGTTATTCCTATTTTGGCTATCCAAAATATTACGAAAATAAAGTGGGATTAGCATTCGGGAAAAAACTTTGGCAAAAAGTTTCTGCCGGAATTCAGCTCGATTATTTTAATACTAAAATTTACGAACAATATGGCTCTGGTGGTTTGTTTACTGCCGAAATTGGAATACAAATTGAGCCGGTAGAAAACTTTTTTGTTGGCGCACATGCTTTTAACCCTCTGAGAATTAGCTACAATACCTACAATCAAGAGGCACTGCCTTCTGCTTTGAAATTAGGAATAGGTTATTTATTTTCAGAAAAAGTTTTATTTGCTGTTGAAGTAGAAAGTAGCTTTGATGAAGGCACAAATTTTAAATCCGGTTTGGAATATCAGGCGGTAGATAAATTTTTCTTACGCGTCGGAATTAACACAAATCCAGCAACTTATCATTTTGGTTTGGGCTATCAATTTCAGGTTTTATTGGCTGATTTGGCTTTTTCGCACCATCAAGTTTTGGGATATTCAACCAATATTTCACTTCGCTATCTTTTCAAAAAGCACTAAAATTTTATAAGAATGCAAAAACAAATCATTTCTTTTTTCTTGTTTATATTTTTTATTGAAACAGCAATTGCTCAAAATGTTAATTCTAACGAATTGATTGAAAGTTTAGTAGAAAGCATTGCCGAAGAATCTTCAGAAGATGTTGATTTGACTGAACTTTCAGAACAATTGACATTTTACCTCGAAAATCCATTGAATATAAACGAAGCTACTTATTCACAACTCGAAGAATTACAATTTCTTACGGAATTAGAAATACACAATATTATTTCATACATTAAGCGAAATGGACAGTTGATGAGTATTTATGAATTGCAATTGGTTGAAAACCTTAGTGCGCTGAGTATTGAGCGATTAGCCTATTTTGCAACAGCCGAAAAAATTGAACAAAAGCAAGAGTATTCGTTGCTAAAATCTTTAAAATATGGACAAAATCAACTTTTTTTGCGCACAGAATTTTATTTAGAAGAGCCTTTGGGCTATTCTGAGATTGATTCGATAGAATTTCAAGAAAATCCGAGTGCTCGCTATTTAGGAAACCGTTTGAAATATTATGCACGTTATAAATATCATTACAAAAATAAGATAATGTGGGGAATAACTGCCGAAAAAGATGCTGGAGAGGCATTTGGAGGAGAACACGCAAAGCAAGGTTTTGATTATTATTCAGCTCATTTACAATTAAATAAAATTGGGAAAATTCAAACTTTGGCATTGGGCGATTACCAACTTAAATTTGGTCAAGGATTGGTTTTGTGGTCAGGAATGGCTACTAAAAAATCGGCTTATGTGATGAATATCAGGCGCAGAGAAAATGGAATTCAAAAATATAGTTCAGTGGACGAAAACCTTTTTATGCGTGGTGCAGCTACAACTCTAAATTTAGGAAATTTTGATATTTCTGCCTTTTTTTCGCACAAAAATATTGATGCAAATTTATCACTTTCTGATACAATTGATGACGAAATTTATGAAATTTCATCACTTCAAAATACCGGATTTCATCGAACAATCTCTGAATTGAATGACCGAAAAGTGGTTGGTGAAACTGTTTTTGGTAGTAATCTTACTTTTCGAGCCAAGGAATTTAAACTCGGAATTACTTTTTTGCACTATAGCTTTGAAACAGAATTAGTTAAAGAGGTAAAACCTTACAATATGTTTGAATTTCAAGGCACACAAAATACAAATGCAGGCTTAAATTATCAATATCAAAGGAACAAAACCTTTGTTTTTGGCGAAAGTGCTATAAGCCAAAATGGACAAATGGCTACTACAAATGGAGCAATTTTAAATTTGGCACCTCAAATTTCATTTTCTGTTTTGCATCGCTATTTTCAAAAAGGATATCAAGCTTATTACAGCAATGCTTTTGGCGAAACCGGTAAAACTTACAACGAATCGGGTTTGTATTTTGGTACAGAAATTCATCCGTATAAAAAATTTACAATTTCAGCTTATTTTGATTCGTATAGCTTTATGTGGTTGCGTTCAAGTATTTATGCACCTTCGCATGGAAATGAATATTTTGTTCAGCTCGATTACCAAACTTCGCGCGATTTTTCGATGTATTTGAAATTTAAGTATGAAGAAAAACAAGAAAATTTAAGTTCGGAAACTTCTGCTATTCGTCAAATAGCAAATATTGAAAGTTTTCAGGTACGTTATCAGCTTTCTTACAATGCTACAAAATTCTTAAACTTTAAAAGCAGATTTGAGGTAAGTCATTATCATAAAACACTTTCTGATAAAAAATATGGATTTTTAATTTATCAAGACATAAATTATACGTTTCAAAAATTTCCTCTAAAACTTAATTTTAGATACGCAATTTTTGATACTGATGATTACGATGTTCGCATTTACGCATACGAAAACGATATTCTTTATGGTTTTTCTATTCCGGCATATTATTCAAAAGGAATGCGGACTTACTTTAATTTGAGTTATTCTTTTTCCGAAAAGATAAGTCTATGGTTCAAATATTCACAAACATTTTATTCCGATTTACAAACAATTGGTTCTGGTAAAGATGAAATAAATGGTAATGTGAAATCTCAAATAAAATTGCAATTAAGATACATTTTTTAATTATATTTTGTAAATTTGTAAAAACTTTTTTTTAACAAACTGTTAAGTGATAATGAGAGAATACAATTTTAATTCAGTTGAATTTTAGATAGTTGTCTAAAAAAACAATAAATTTTTATTTATCTCTTTAGCTTTTATTAGTGTTTTTCAATTTTCAGTAATATACAATTAATACGCTTTTAACTAGAGTTTTATATATTTTTTGTTAAAGTAATAACATTCAATTAGTAGTTGATGAAGTACAAGGTTTTAGCAGTAGATGATAATAAAATGATACTTTCAATTATACGGATTGCTTTTAAAGAGGAATCCCAAATTGAAATTTTTACTGCTTTAAATGGAGTGGAAGCTATTGAAATGGCAAAAGAATTAATGCCAGATATTATTTTAATGGATTTTGAAATGCCCGTTATGAATGGCATTGAGGCTCTAATTTCATTAAAATCAAATTTTCATACAAAAGATATTCCGGTAATAATGATTACCGCCACACGAACATTAGCCGATGCGTTTTCTGCTGGCGCAATCGATTTTATCCACAAACCAATAGATAAATTAGAATTATTGGCAAGGGTAAAATCTACACTTTCGTTGTTTAAATTACTCAACGACGTAACTGCTCAGGCTGAGCAACTTGAGTTGCAAGCGGCAAAAATTGAAGCTCAAAAATTTACTCTCGAAGCACAAAAAGAAGAGCTTGAAGAACAGAGAGATATGTTAGAGTCGCAACAAATTTTACTTCTTGAGCAAACCAAAACCCTCGAAAATCAGAAAAAAGGGTTGGAGCAACAACAAAGACGCTTGCATTTCAAAACCTTAGAACTCGAAATTCAAAACCAAAAACTTGGCGATGCAAACAGGCGCTCAGATGAGTTGTTACTCAATATTTTACCTTACGAAGTAGCAGAACAGCTCAAAAATAAAGGTTATGTTGAGCCCAAACACTACAAACGAGTATCTGTATTATTCACTGATTTTAAAGGATTTACAAAAATTGCAGAGCAACTGACTTCGCGCGAAATAATTAAAGAATTGGATATATGTTTTGAAAAATTTGATGAAATTATTGAACAACATTATATCGAAAAAATAAAAACAATAGGCGATTCGTACATGTGTGTAGGCGGTTTGCCTTTGCGAAACAAAAGTAATCCGATAGATGTAACTTTGGCAGGTTTGAAAATGCAAGAATTTATGGTTTCTTACAATCAATTAAAGCGTTCGCTTGGGCAGCCGGAATGGGATTTGCGTTTGGGAATTCACACTGGCGAAGTGATGGCTGGAGTTATTGGAAAGAAAAAATTTGCTTACGATATTTGGGGAGATACCGTAAATACTGCTAGTCGAATGGAAAGCTCAGGAATGCAAGGACAAGTAAACGTTTCTGGAAACACTTACAAGTACATAAAACGTTTTTTTGATTGTACCTATCGAGGAAAAATTGAAGCGAAAAATAAAGGAATCATCGACATGTATTTTGTAAATGGCTTAAAACCAGAGTTTTCGTTAAATGGTTCGCCCACAACACCCAACCAAGATTTCTTGGAAGTTTTGTCAACTATTTAGTTTATTATTGTTATTTTTTTGTATTTTTGTTGCGAAAAAAAGGTTAATTGATTATATTTTTTATTGATTATTCAAAATATATAGAGCAAGTACTTCTATTTTGGTCTGAAAATTGCAAAAAACATAACTAAATTACTATAAATCCGCAAGTCGCCGTATCAATTTGTTTAGAAACAGATTGTTAATGATTAATTTGTGCACATTTTGCAAAAAAAAATTACGATGTCTATCATTTTTTTTATAGACATCATTTTTTTTAAGGTTACTCCATATAAATTGAATAAATATTGAATTTTATTTTAATTGGTTAAAATAGAGTTGGACGCATTTTTCGTATTATTTGAATAAAGTTTGCTCAAAATTTGTAAAAGTAGTTTTTTATTTGGTTAATTATTTAAGCACAATGGAATCATTAATAAGCATTATGTCTGGCAAAGTGAAGGCACATGGTGGAATAAATTTGGCGCAAGGTATTCCTGGATTTGAACCACCTGTACAGCTTTTAGATATACTTAGTAAATTGGCGAACAAGGAAATACATCAATATGCGCCCGCGCTTGGCAATGCTCAATTGGCAAAAAGTATTTTGGATAAATACTCATTATTTGGCGCATTTCAACCCGAAAATTTGCTCATTACAAACGGTGCAACAGAAGCTATAAGTTTGATATACACATATCTGAATAGAAAGCATAACAAACTTACTGTTTTGGGCTTTGACCCTGTGTACGAGACTTATAGTAATTTACCAAAAATATTTGGAGATGAGTTTATTGCTTTTTCTTTAGATGAGAATTTAAAAATAGATTTCGAAAAATTGACACAAACAATTACGGAAAAAAAAGTAAACTTAATTTTTCTAAATACACCCGGAAATCCATTAGGTAAAATTTGGACAAAACTAGAACTTGAAAACTTAATCGAAATAATTGAGAAATACAATATTTATCTAATAATTGATGCGGTATATCGCGAAATTTATTTCAAAACCGAACCATACATTCCATTTGAACATTTTTCCGAAAAAATATTTTATGTAAATAGTTTTTCGAAATTATTTTCCATAACTGGTTGGCGTTTAGGATATTTACTAATTCATTCCTCACATTATCAGCAAATAAGAGCAATTCACGATTACATTGGTTTGTGTGCCAATTCAGTGATGCAACAAGCTGTTTATGAGTATATTAATGTAAGTAATTTTGGGAAAAATTATGTTGAAAAGCTCAGAGAAAAAATAACTAATTCGTATACTATTTTATACGATTCATTATTAGAATTTGGATTTGAAAATGTGCCAGTTGAAGGTGGGTATTTTATTTGGACCAAACTGCCAGAAATTTATAAAAGCGGATACGATTTTGCAATGGAATTATTTGAAAAAGAGAAACTTGCTGTTGTTCCTGGCGAACATTTTTCCTCGAATGGAAAGCAATATATTCGTATAAATATAGCTAGAAATTTACCGGAAATATACAAAGCAATAGCAGCTTTAAAACATTTTTTTGCAGATAATTCTGAAGCTACTCGACTGTTTAAACGACTGACTTCAGCAAAAGCATGCCATTGTTAAATTTTTAAGTTTTTTTTAGAAACATAATTATACTTTTTGCGTATCAAAGTGTAATTTAAAAAACGGAATTGTGAAATTACTCAAAGTTATAATAGTTGACGACGATGATGACCATATTTTAATGTTGCAACAACATTTATTAATGGCTGATCCGGGAATAAAAATTGTAGCAACTGCCGAAAATATTACAGATGCATATAGTGCTATTCTTGCTTTTAGACCGGATTTAGTTTTTTTAGATATTGAAATGCCCAATGGAAACGGCATTGAACTTGCTAAACGTTTGCGCATCAATAGAATAAGTGTGAAAATTGTTATCATTTCAGGAAAACAAGATTATGCCATTGAAGCAATTAAAGTTTCGGTTTTTGATTATTTAGTAAAGCCGTATAATCCTGAAGAACTTAAAACGATATTAAATAAAACAAAACTCGATGATTCTTTAATTAATTTAAGTCGTCAGCGCACGATACTTTTTTCTTCTTTTTTCGAGAAATTAAGTTTCGATGCCGACGCACTTACGTCTTATTATATTCAACCCGACGAAGTTATTTATATTAAAGTTCTGGATTTAAAACATATACAATTTTACGTAACTTGGCAAGACGAACCCATTACTGTTCACGGAACTGTAACAGATATACGTAGAAGACTTCCTTACGTAATTTTTGCTAAAATAGCATTTCGAACATTTATCAACATGAAATATCTTTCTAAAATATCGAATGAAAGCCATAAATGTTTTTTAAATTATAAGGGAAGACTTATTGCTCTCCAAGGGCAAGATAATTATTTGCATATGCTTAAGCAAATGATTTCGAAAAAAAAGGAAAAAACTAAAAACAATGAATTCGATATATAAAACAATAATAGTAGATAAAAATCAAGATGGCATTAACGAGATTGATGCATATTTGAGGAACTTCAAAGAATTAAAAATCATTCTTAGGACTACTTCAGTTGAAGAGGCTATTGATATTTCGTTGCTTAAAAAACCGGATATTATTGTTGCAGAAATTGAGCTTGGTAATAGTAAAGCTTTCGAAATTTTTGACTCGTTACGCTCCATTAACTTTTATCCGGGCATTGTTTTTGTTGCAAAAACTGATGCTTTTGCTTTACGAGCTATAAAATATAGACCTTATGCTTATGTTTTGAGACCTTTTGACGACAAAATATTACGTGCTGCAGTTTACCGAATTATTGGAAATGTTAGTCCTATAATTGATGAGCAAATTATGGTAAACAGCAAAGAAGGTGATGTGTTTATTAAAATAAAAGACATTGTTTATTGCAAAGCACAAAACTCTGGCACTACCTTGTATTTATCTAAAGGCACTCACTATCATGTATCATCTGGATTTAATGATTTAATGGACAATTTTTATGTTTACAATTTTTTTAAATGTCATCGTTCGTTTCTTATTAACCTCGATTACTTAAAAAAAACAGAACGTAGAAAATCTCTTTCTTTTGGTATATTAAGTAAAGATGATGAGATTTTTGAAGTGAAATTTTCCGATGTAGGAATGAAAGATTTGAAAAAAAAGACTACTAATACAAAATAATTAAGCAGTAAACTAATAAATTGTATGTTTTGTTTATCTAAACACTTGTAATTTAGTTGATTATATAAAGATTTGCTCCAATAAAAAAAGCAGAAGTGCTTAAAATTGAGCATATTATTTTGAATTTGTTTATTCATTTAAGTTTTTATAACCAAAATTTATTCTCGCGAAAAGAATAACTCTAATAATATTGTTGAAATTTTCTTCAAAACATTTTTTTTAGCCTTAATTACATTGCTAAATATCCAATTTTTGCTATTTTATGCAAAAAAGCCAAAAATGGAAATGTTAAAATTATCCGAATATTGGACTTTCGACCCCCAAAAACAGCATTTCGACTTTTTTCTGGAAAAAAATATACAAACTATTTTTTTGTGTATTTATATTTGTACTATATGTTAAGGCATTCGTAAAAGTCGTCTTCACACTTTCTTTAGTCTATTTTATATTACCATTAAAACACAAAATATTACCTATTACACAAAAAAAACTTTATAAATTTACATCGAAAGTAAAAACACTAGTGGGTTATTAAATTTAAACTAATTTTGAGTAACATACTTTAGCTGTGAAGCTGTAGTATGTTTTTTTTTGTTAAAAATCTAAATTAATTTCAAAATGGTGTTCTTAGAATTTATTTTTCAGAAAATGGGTAGTACCATGAAACTAACCAAATACTGAAAATGGTTATTTTCTTAATTAAACAAGTCCACGAAAAAAATAGCCGTTTTATAGTTAGCTAATAAAGGTTATAGTGAAGGATTCTGAAGTCTGAAAAACATTAAATTTCTTTTTTTTGCTATTTTTAGCAAAAAAGCCAAAAATGGAAATGTTAAAATTAACCGAATTTTGGACTTTCGACCCCAAAAAACGACTTTTCGACTTTTTTTTGAAAAAAAAATAAACGAATTATTTTTTTTGAATTTATATTTGTACTTATAAATTTAGGCATTCGTAAAGTTGTCTTCACACCTTTATAGAGTTTAAATTTTATGCTTAATTTGTCTAATATTTAAATACCAATATAGAAATCTAAACTTAAAACAATATATCCTTCACGCTAAAAAATCACTTGTACATAAAGCAATCAGACAAAATTTTGAGTAATTAATTTTAAGATGTTGCAGCCGGGAGGCTGCAATATTTATTTTAAGCAAAAATAAGTTGTTTTTAGCGTTTTTACTTGATTATTTATTCATATCTTTCATTTTTATTAGTTTGTAATAAATCATTAAACTATCATTTAAAATATTGGTTAGCAATACATCACTTCTTTTTTTTATTAAATATTTCGTGCTCTATGAAATGGAAACTTGGGAAACTAAAAAAAAAGATTAACTTTGCAGCTAAGTAGTTTAATCGTTTGTAAATAGTTATGTTATTCAATCTAAGCTACTTAAATGTTTTAATAACAATAATAAAAACTAGTTATAATCAAAGAATTTTTAAAATTGAGAATAAAAGTAATTCTTTTTTCAATTTTTATCTTATAAAAAAATGAATGTTTTCAAGTACATATAAACGACATTTCAAGCGAACAGTTACATTGGCTTTGCCAGTTGCTTTAGGACAAGTAGGGCACATGATGACAAGTTTTGCTGATGCCGTAATGGTAGGTCACATAGGCAGTGTAGAATTAGCAGCCGTTTCGTTGGCAGGAAGCCTTATAATTATTCCTACCTTGTTGCTTGTAGGCATAAGTATAGGTTTAACTCCCTTAGTTGGAAAAGCTTTTGGACAAGAAAATATTGAAAAAATAAATCGGTATTTTTACCATGGTTTGGCTTTAAATTTCTTATTGAGTATTTTGCTAAGTATTCTAGTCTATTTATCGGTACCTTATTTAGAATTACTCGAGCAAGAAAAGGAAGTTTTAGAGAAAAGTATTCCATACTTTCTGGTAATGATTTTTTCATTGATTCCTTATTCTTTCATGTTTACGGCGAAGCAATTTACTGAAGGTATTGCACTTACAAAGCCCGGAATGTATATTAGTATTTTGGGAAATTTATTAAACGTGGGGTTAAATTATTTACTTATTTATGGTAAATTTGGATTTCCAGAATTAGGTGTTTTAGGAGCCGGAATTGCTAGTTTTATAGCACGTGCTTTTATGGGAATTGGCTTCATTGTATATATTTTTTATAAAACCAACATAAATAAATACATAAAATTTGATATTAAAAAGCGGTTAGAATTACATAAATTTATCGAAATATTTAAAATTGGTTTGCCTATAGGAGTACAATTTACACTCGAAGTTGGAGTTTTTTCTGTAGGAGCTATAATGATAGGTTGGTTTGGGAGTAATGCTTTGGCTGCCCATCAAATAGCATTAAATTATGCGGCATTAACATTTGTAATGGCGAGTGGTTTTGCCACAGCTTCTACCATACGAGTGAGCAATTTAATTGGGCAGCGAAAATTACGCGAAATGCGTTTGGCGGGCTTTGCAAGTATGATGCTGGTATTCGGATTTATGGCATTTACCGCATTAGTTTTTATTCTTTTTCGGTTTTATTTGCCATTTTTATTCACCACCGACCAAAATGTGGTGAATGAAGCAGCAAAATTATTGCTAGTAGCGGCTATTTTTCAGGTATTTGATGGAATACAAGTAGTAGGATTAGGTAATTTGCGAGGTATGGCAGATGTAAAATATCCTACTTATGTGGTATTGTTTTCGTATTGGTTTATAGGCGTTCCTGCGTGTTATTTATTTGGTGTATATTTTAATTTTGGCGCGCCTGGAGTTTGGATTGGTTATTTGTTGGGCTTAGGCACAGCAGCAATTTTCTTCACAATTCGTTTTGCTCAAAAAAGTAAAGAGGCAATTCAAAAAATTAGATTGTTTGTTTAATTATTAAAAAATAAAAGTTATGAATATTAAGTCAGTAGTTATTAGTATTTTATCACTGGTTTTAACAGTTGCTGTGTTTGCTGGGGTTTTAAAAGTTTTTAATTTTTCAACCTTTAAAACTGAAACAAAGACCGAAAATAAAGGTAAAGAATCTGAAATTAAGGCTTTTAAACTTCCAGATACACTTACATTTGGTGGCGACAAAGTACCGTTAGAGTATTTTGATGTAAGTGAAAGCCTTGATAATGAATTGCTTTCAGTAGGTAATTTTCATTCTCAAGCTATAAAAAATATTAAACGCACTGTTCGCTATTTTCCGATAATTGAACCGATTCTTAAAAAAAATAAAATACCGAATGATTTTAAATATTTAGCCGTTGCAGAAAGTAATTTAGAAAATGTTTCTTCGGCAGCAGGAGCGCATGGTTTTTGGCAGTTTTTGAAAGAAACAGGCGCTGAATATGGTTTGGAAATTAATGAAGCAGTTGACGAACGCTATCATTTAGAGAAATCTACGCAAGCAGCTTGCGAATATTTGAACAATGCATACAAAGTTTACAAAGATTGGGCTTTGGTGGCATCAGCTTACAATTATGGTAGAGGCAATGTGAACAAACAGCTTGAAAGACAAAAAGTAAACAGCTATTATGATTTGCATTTGAATACCGAAACCGGACGATATGTTTACAGAATCTTAGCAATAAAATTGATATTTAATAATCCGGATAAATACAATTTGCATTTGGATTCAGACGATATGTATTCAATTTTGCAAACCAAACAAGTAACCGTTGATTCAACAATTACGAGTTTAATTGATTTTGCAAAAACACAAAATACAAATTATAAAGTGCTGAAAATCTTAAACCCGTGGTTGCGATCAGACAATTTACCAAATCCAAAGAAAAAAACTTATTTAATTAAAGTTCCTGTTGAAAATGGCAGAGTAATTAAAAAAGGAGATTTATGATTCGGAAAATTTCTTTGCTGTTTGTATTTATTAATTTGTTGAAAATTAGTACATTTTCACAACCTTTGCTTTCACCTGAAGTAATTGCTACAGCAGGTGATTTCTCAAAAAATTCTAATTTACAAGTAAGTTGGACGCTTGGCGAAATTTCTACAGAAACTTTTTTTTCGTCAACTCTCTCATTTACACAAGGGTTTCAGCAGCATTCGTATTCTTTTGAAGTGGAAAATTCGATTAACAAAAGTGAATTTTATTCTGATTTGAAAATTTATCCGAATCCTTTTCAATATTTTTTCAAAATTGATATAATTATAAAAGAAAATATTAATTTAAGCATAGAATTATATACATTAGACGGAAAAAAATTGTTAGTACAAACGATTAAATCTGGTGAAAATATAATTTATATACCAAACACAGTTTCAGAAATTTTAATTCTAAGAATAATAAATAAAGCACAAATACTGCATTCATTGAAATTAATCAAAAATTAAGTTCTTTTATGCAATCAAACAATATAAACATTTTGTAAATGAAGCGATTACAACTTATAATATTTTTAATTTTAATTGGTTTTCAAAGCTTTTCGCAAGTACCAGATTTATTTAAATATCAGGCACTTATACGCGACAACGAAGGCTCAATATTGTCTCAAGAAACCGTAAATATACGAACTAGCATAATTAGTGGAAATTTTGATGGAGTAACTGTGTATTCAGAAACTCATTTGTGCATAACCAATCCTTTTGGGCTAGTAAATTTAAATATTGGAGGCGGATTGGTCGAATTTGGTAATTTCGGGTCAATTGATTGGGGAAGTAGCACACATTTTCTGAAATTGGAAGTAGATAGAAATGGAGGCGAAAATTTTGAGTATTTAGGGATAAGCCAATTATTATCAGTTCCTTATGCTTTATTTGCAAAGCGCACTGGCGAAATTAATAAGGATAATGACCCTGAAAACGAACTTCAAAATCTAACTTATTCAAATGGTAATTTAACTATTTCAAAAGGAAATTCTGTTTTTATTGATATAAATGATGGCGATTCAGATGCAACCAATGAAATAATAACAAGAGTTTCGTTACAAGGTAGTGTTTTGGAAATTGAAGAAGGTAATGAATTAAAAACCATTGATTTAGCTAATTTAGCTGCAATACAATCTCTTTCTTTTGACCGCGAAAATAAAATCTTGTACCTCGAAAATGGTGGAAGTGTCAATTTGAGTTTATTGTACAACGATTCCGATTCTGTTTCTACTAATGAACTGATTTCCAATTTTATATTAGATGGAACAAGCTTGAAAATTACAGAAGGAGGAGTTTTAAAGACTGTAGATTTAGCTATTTTAGCAGATAATCAAAGTTTGATATATGACCCTGAAAATAAGATACTTAAAATTGACGGTGGAAATCAAGTAAACTTGTCGGATTTGATTAACGATGCTGATGCAAATCCCACAAATGAATTACAAACACTAAGTTTTTCGGGCTCCACACTTACCATTAGCAACGGAAATACCGTAAATATTGAAAGTTCGTTAGCGCTTTCTGATACCGATGGTGATACAAAAATAGTAGTTGAGGAGCATGAAAATGATAATATTTTAAGATTCTATTCAAATGGCATCGAGCTTTTTAGAGTAGGCAAGGAGGCGGTGATTGAATTTCTTACAACTAATACACGAGTAGGAAATTCTGCCGGAAAACTTATTACAATCGGTAATTTAAATACTTTGTTGGGTTACATGAGTGGAAATAAATTAACAACTGGAAGTTCAAATACTTTAATTGGTTCAAATTCAGGCGAAAACAGTGCAACATCTAGTTTCAATACTTTTGTAGGTTCAAACTCTGGAAAATTTAATACAACGGGGAATAACAATTTTTTTGGAGCTTCTAATAGTGGATTTTCTAATATAAACGGACAATACAATACGTTTTTGGGAAGTGAAAGTGGATTTCTCAATACAAGTGGAAGTAATAATGTATTTATAGGTTATAAGTCTGGAAATGAGAATATTGTAGCATCTGGAAACACATTTTCAGGAAGTTATAGTGGAGCAAAAAATACCGGAATATATAATAGTTTTTTTGGTTTTGAAGCGGGATTTAATACCTTGGGTAATTACAATACTTTTGTTGGAACAAAAAGCGGATATTCTAATAAGAATTCGGCTCAAAATACTTTTTTAGGATATAATTCTGGATATTTTAATACCATAGGTAGCGAAAATGTATTTATTGGAAATGAAAGTGGTTTCTCGAATACTACATCATCTGGAAATGTTTTTTTAGGAGCCTCGAGTGGATATTCTAATGAAAATGGGCTATTCAATACATATTTGGGTTACTCATCTGGCAAGATGAATACATCATCGTCCAACACTTATGTGGGTTACGAAAGTGGTTTGTTAAATTTAGGAAGCGAAAATGTTTTCGTAGGAAAACAAGTTTCAACCGTTAATTCACAAGCGTCTCATAATGTGTATGTGGGTAATTATGTTGCAAAAAGTAATTTAGGAAATGAAAATGTTTCAATAGGTTTAAATTCAGCTAGTTTGGCTCAAGATGCTTCCCAAAATACATTTTTAGGTTTTGCTAGTGGCTTTAGCACGTTAGGCAATAGTAATGTTTTTATTGGCTATAAATCTGGATATTATGAATTAAATTCAAATAAATTATATATTGAAAATTCGGATTCAGATTTGCCGCTTATTTATGGTGAATTTGATAATGATTTAATTCAGTTTAACGCAAAAGTTGGTATAAATACTTTACCCTCAGAAGCTTTAACAGTAAATGGAGCAATAAAAATCTCGAATACATTAAGTCAAAATGAGGGAACAATTCGTTTCAACGGAACAAATTTTCAAGGATTTGATGGTACAAGTTGGCTTCGTTTAGATTTGCAACAAGTTTCTAATATGTCTGATGCTGATGCAACTACGGGTATTTTTGCAGAACAAACTACAAATGATAATCAGCTACGTTTTTTTACAAACAATACTGAACGTTTGATTATTACTGAAAATGGAACTTTTGATTTGAAAGGAACAAATTTCTTTATTGGAGAGCAAAGTGGTTTGAAAAATACGTTAGGAAATGAAAATATTTATTTGGGTTATTTATCAGGTAGTGAAAATACAGAAGGAAATAGAAATTTGGCGATGGGGCACTTTGCTGGTTCTAGTTTAGTATTAGGAAATGAAAATATATTTTTAGGTAATTTGTCTGCTTACAATCAATACGAAGGAAACAAAAATACTTTTTTGGGTTTTGCAAGTGGATATAGTTCAATATCAGGAAGTTCAAATGTATTCATTGGATATGAAGCTGGATATTTTGAAACCGAATCGAATAAATTGTATATTCAAAATTCAAAAATAAATACGCCTTTAATTTATGGTGATTTTGATACGCATGAGCTCATTTTTGATGCAAATGTTTCAATTGGTAATACTTTAGCTGTCGAAAAACTAGATGTAGATGGTGCTATAAAATTGGCAAATACTTTTTTACAGAACGAGGGAACAATTCGCTGGACGGGCTTAAATTTTGAAGGTTATACAGGTAGTGAATGGAAAGTGCTTGATCATCAGTATTTTGATAAAATTAGAACTGCTTCAAATTCTACTTCTTTTGCTATATCAAATTCATCAGGAACATATTTTAATTATATAATTGATAATGAATTGTTTTTGAAAATATCAAAATCTAAATTAGAACTTTTTGGAAATGATATTTTTATAGGTGAAGAAGCTGGTAAAATGAAGACTTCCGCAGATAAAAATATTTTTATAGGCTATAAAAGTGGAAGTAGTACACAATCAGGTTCAAACAACGTATTTTTGGGCTACCAAAGTGGTATTTTAAATTCTTCAGGAAGCGATAATGTATTTTTAGGTTTTAGGTCGGGGAATAAAAATACTTTAGGAAAACAAAATACTTTTTTAGGTTTTCAAAGCGGGCATGATAATTCAGCTGGTGAAGACAACGTTTTTTTAGGTTATAATAGTGGCTATTTCAGCATTTTAAATAACCAAAACGTTTTTGTAGGTAGTTATAGTGGCTATCAAAATCAATCATCGCACAATGTATTTATTGGAATGAATTCCGGAAGAAATAATCTTTCGGGGAGTGGCAACGTTTTTGTAGGAAACAATGCCGGAATGAATGAAGTTGGTTCTAATAAATTGTATATCAGTAATTCAGAAACAGCCGAACCACTTATTGCAGGCGATTTTGCTAGTAAAGAACTTACAGTAAACAATAAATTAAATGTGAAGGAAGTTTTACATTTAACTCCTTTATCATCAGCTCCTTCTAATCCTAAAGTTGGTGATTTGTATATGGGCACTGATGATAAATTGTATATTTTTGTTAGTACAAATGGAGGTGAATGGAAAGCTGTAGCTTTTCAATAGAAAAATATTTTTTTTTATAATTGAATTTTAAAAGAAAATATTAAATCATTAAATAGTAGATTTGTTGAAGTTTAATGCATTTATTTATATTTTTTTAGCTATAGTTAATTTCGTGATGTGCAAAATCAGTAATTTTTTTTATTAGAATGGACATAAAATTGATTGTTGTAGGAAAAACAGAAGAAAAATATTTAATTGAAGGAATTGAAATTTATCTAAAAAGATTAAAACATTATATTAATTTTGAGATATATACGATTCCAGAATTAAAAAATGCCAAAAACTTGAGCTTTTCACAAATAGTCCAAAAAGAAGGCGAACTGATTTTAAAACTAGTTTCAACATCCGACAAATTAGTTTTATTAGACGAAAAAGGAAAACAAGAAAGTTCGGTAAATTTCTCGGTTTTTTTGGAAAAAATGATGTTGCAAGGATTAAAAAACCTTATCTTTGTAATTGGTGGAGCTTATGGTTTTTCTGAAGACGTTTATAAACGAAGTAATGACAAAATTTCGCTATCGAAGATGACATTTTCGCATCAAATGGTACGATTAATTTTTGTAGAACAATTATATAGGGCTTATACAATTTTAAAGGGAGAGCCTTATCATCATATTTAATTAGCATGAAATTTTTTTTTCGAATGCTTGATGCGAGTTTTAAATTTAAGGAGAAAATACACTTCTTAAGGTTTTTGCTTGTGTCTATATTTTTATTTATCGTTTCTCTTCTTTTTGACGAAAGTGCAGTTTATTTTAATTTTGAAACTTCAAATTCTATCGATAAAGAATTGATAGAAAGTGTTTTGGATAGAAAAGAAAAGAAAATTGCTCACATCCTTACCGAACTTACTTTTGAATTTAGCAAAATAGATAATGAATTTATAACCAATGAAGCGAAAAAAAGCTATTCCTATGATTCCGTATTTTTCTCAGAAAAATATTTGAATTTAAGCGAAGAAGGTATAAATATTTTAATCTACAAAGAAGATAGCTTAAAGTTTTGGACTTCAAATTCCATACCTCTATCTACTAAGTACTCAGATTCTTACCTTGGTGATAGGATAGTTGATTTGAACAATTCTATTTATAGAGTTATTATTCAGAAAAAAGCACGTTATATTTTTGTGGGTTTAATTCATATCAAAAATAAATACAGCTACCAGAATAGTTTGTTGAAAAATAATTACAACCCCGAATTTAATTTGCCCGAAAGCGTTGAATTATCGCTCATTAGAGAGAATTTTGGTTATTATATCAACGATTTAAATGGGAATTTTTTATTTACTCTAATCCCTTCAAATTCATCGATTACCGAAAAACCTTTTTTTTATATTTCGGTTTTTTTCTATTTACTGAGTTTAGTCTTTTTCCTTTATTTTGTAAATGTACTTATAAAAAAACTGTTTTATTTTTCAAAAAATGATGTTTGGTTATTATTTTTAGTTGTTATTTTATTGTATATTAAGTATATATTAGCATATTATCAACTACCTACTAATATATATTTTACAGACTTGTACAAGCCTGACATCTTTGCATATTCCGATTTCTTACCATCTGTATCGGAATTTTTGCAAATGAGTATTATCTTGTTTTTTATTGGGTTTAATTTTGCAAATATCGTTAAGTCAGAAACTATAACTCGCCAAATAATTTCATTAAATGGTAAAAGTAAAATCCGCTTAAAACAAATAAGAATTGCTTTTATATATGTATTTCCAATTTTACTTGCATTTTATTATTACTTTGTAGTAAATCTAATTCGTATTTTAATTGTTCATTCTACTATACCTTTTGAAATTTATAAAATATTAAATTTAAATTTATATAGCTTTATTGGTCTGGTTATTATAGGGTTACTGGTTTCATCGTTTGTCTTGATTTTGTATAAATACGTTTATATTAGTTCAAAACTCATTCAATTTAAAGGTTTCTTGGTTGTATGCTTTTTGTTTATTCTTTTATTTTTATCGTTAGTCATTTATTTCGATGGACAAATTTGTTTGTTTGCGCTTCTGTATTTAGTTATTTTATTGGTAATCTTTATTTTAGTTCGCTTTTTTAATATATTCTATCCATATTATTTTTATGTTTTTGTACTATTAATTTCTACAATTTTTATAATATTTTATATCGATAAATTCGTTGATGAAAAAGATTTAGAAATTAGAAATACTCTCATTTTGCCAGTTATGCAAGAACAAGACGATGTAGCTGAGCATATCTTGAATGAATTAAGTGCTAAAATTAAGAAAGATTTGCATATTAATTCCATTATTTTTGCAGATGAAAATGCTGAGGAAAAGCTTAAAAATCACTTATATAAAAAACATTATCCAGCACTTTGGGAAGAATATGACTTAAATGCAAGTATTTGCAAAAATACAGATAGCCTTTATATTAACAATTCACAAAAAGTAAATTGTTTTGAGTATTATGCTGAAATAATTGATAAACAAGGAGTTGAATTGGGTAATTCAGAATTTTATTTTTTTGATAATCAAAATGGTAGGATTACATATTTTGGTATGTTTGAATATGTTGATACTGTTAAAAATACTAACTATCAGCTCTTTTTGGAATTAAATTCAAAGCTGCGTTCTAAAGTAATAGGATTTCCGAAAGTGCTTATAGATGAGAGTTATTACAGAAAATCGAGACTTGAAGAATATTCTTATGCAAAATACATTAATAATCATTTAGAAAACCAAAAAGGTTCATTTTCATATAAATACAATTTGAAGGAATACAATTTTGAAAACAAAGATTCATCTGTTTTTTTTCAAA
>DZBP01000112.1:0-4006 GCA_022729915.1 Draconibacterium orientale
GAGAAGTTAAAATATAATGGTTAATTTTGCATGAATTTTCAAGTTCTAAAAGAGTAATAATTAAACGATTTTAAAACAATATGAAATAAAATTTATTCAATTGATTAGCAATCGAATAAATTTAAAATGCTTGTTGCCAGATAACAATAAAAAATTACATTTGTTTTCAAAATAAAAAGCCATAACTTATGAGACAATTAAAGATTACTAAATCCATAACCAACAGAGAAAGTGCGTCATTGGATAAGTATCTTCAAGAAATTGGGAAATACGAATTAATAACAGTAGAAGAAGAAGTAGAATTGGCACAGCGCATCAGAAAAGGAGACCGCATAGCCATCGAAAAATTAACTCGTGCCAACCTACGATTTGTAGTATCAGTTGCCAAGCAGTATCAAAACCAAGGACTTAGCTTACCCGATTTAATTAACGAAGGCAACTTAGGGCTCATAAAAGCAGCAGAGAAATTTGACGAAACACGGGGTTTCAAATTCATTTCGTATGCCGTTTGGTGGATTAGACAATCCATAATGCAAGCCATCAATGAGCAATCGCGTATCGTGCGCTTGCCATTAAACCAAGTAAGCTCATTGAGTAAATACAAAAAAGCAGTATCGAAATTTGAACAAGAAAACGAACGCAAACCCACGCCCGAAGAAATTGCAAAGATACTAGATCTTCCTGAAAACAAAATACTTGACACAATGAAAGTATCAGGAAGGCATTTATCTGTTGATGCTCCATTTGTGGCAGGCGAAGACAACAGCTTGCTTGATGTAATCGAAAATGATGATTCGCCCATAGCTGACGGAAAACTAATGAACGAATCACTTTCGCGCGAAATAGACCGTGCTTTTGCAACTTTAACCGAAAGAGAACGCACTATTTTGCGTCTTGCTTTTGGAATAGGAGCACCTGAAATGTCGCTCGAAGAAATTGGCGACCAATTTGGATTAACTCGCGAAAGAGTGAGACAAATTAAAGAAAAAGCAATTAGACGTTTACGCCACACTTCGCGCAGCAACTTATTAAAAACATATTTAGGCTAAATTTTTTTCAAAAAGATTGACAATAATTCTTGTTTGAATGTGTTGTAATTTCTATAAAAACAACCTTTGCAAACAAGAAAATTGTTTTTGTTTATAAAATAAAGCTTATTTATGCTATTTTTAGCATCATTATAAACCGTTCATTATCCTTTTATTCGGCAAAATGAAATTCAAAGATTTTAATTTTAAACCTTCAGTTCTTGATGGAATTGAAGCCATTGGTTTTCAAACGCCTACGCCTATTCAAGAAGAAACAATTCCAATAATTCAAGCAGGAAAAGATTTGATTGGGATTGCTCAAACCGGAACTGGTAAAACTGCTGCATTTGTTCTTCCCATTATCGACCAAATCATAAGAAAAGACTATCAATACGTTAGTACTCTTATACTTGCACCAACTCGCGAACTTGTAATGCAAATAGACCGACAAATAGAAGGTTTGGCTTATTTTGTAGATATTTCGTCAATTGCAGTCTATGGCGGTGGCGACGGAGCAGCTTGGGATTCTCAAAAAAATGCGTTTACGCAAGGAGCTGACATTGTAGTTGCAACTCCGGGTCGTTTGCTTTCACACTTGGCTTTCAATTATTTAGACTTGTCGCAACTAAAACATTTAGTTCTTGATGAGGCTGATAAAATGCTCGACATGGGTTTTTATGACGACATCAAAAAGATTTTGACTTATACGCCCAAAGAGCGCCAAAGTTTGCTTTTTTCGGCTACAATGCCCGACAAAATAAACAAGCTAGCAAGTGAAATACTCGTAAATCCGGAGCGAATTAGCTTTTCGGGATCAAAGCCCGCAGAAGGTGTAATTCAAGCTGCTTATGTGCTGTATGATGACCAAAAGAACGATTTAATTGCTCATTTGCTTAAAGATAAAGAAGATTTGAAAAATATATTGGTGTTTACATCAACCAAAAAAAGCTGCAAATCGCTTTACAGTGACCTTTCGCGAAAAGGTTTTTCGGCAAAAGAAATACATTCGGATTTGGAGCAAAATGAACGAATTGAAGTATTAAGAGAATTTAAAAACCATACGTTTCAAATATTAATCGCCACCGATATTCTTTCGAGAGGCATTGATATTGAGAACATTGACTTGGTTATAAACTACGACATTCCAGCTGATGCAGAAGATTATGTGCACCGAATAGGACGTACAGCAAGAGCAAAATCGGAAGGTTTAGCCATAAGTTTAATCAACGAAAAAGACCAGTTTAATTTTGAAAAAATAGAACAACTCATTGAAACAGATGTTTTTAAAATTCCATTGCCACAATTTTTAGGCACGGCTCCTGAATATAGCCCTAAAAAAAATAAAGGAGGAAAATTTAAAAAATTTACGCATAAAAAAAAGAAATTCAAAAAGCACAAATAGTTGTTTTTTAACTAGATACATTTTTTATCTGTGTTTTTGAATAACGAAATAAAAAGGTACATTCTTTGCTAGTGCATTGAAGTAAAATAATTATTTGTAACTTGCGTACTTAAAAGATTATTTTTTTCTGAAAAAAATAAATTATCTAACTAAAACAAAATCAGAAACTATAAAAGTAAAATGCACACATGAGAAAAAAAATTTTATATTCTACTTTAGCAATTTCCTCTCTATTTTCAACGATAAGCCTTTATTTCTCAATCAAACACCCCATTAACTTTTGGGTGGAAAATCTTGAATTATGGAAAGCAATAACTTACCACGTTTTTGAGTTTATGGGCAGCACTTCAGATGTTTTGCATTTAATAACAGGCTTACCCTCTGTTATTTTCTTCGCTTTGCTTTCTCTTTCTTTGTGGGTTTGCCTTTATGTCCTTTTTTTGCTAATATGGCTTATACTTCCTCACAAAAAAAACATACAAGAAAATAACTTAACTCTATAATTTATTTAGTAATTAGCCAAAATTACCTATTGTATTTTGCAAAGATTATTAAACAACCTAAAAAATTTACTCAATTATAAAAAGTGCATGTAAGCTTAGAAGTTTTCGGGTCTTTTAAAAACAACTAAAACAGGTCTATTTGTTTTGTTTAATCCTAATTTTTGACCATATTTTGAAGTTTTTTCACCATTATTGTCTATTCCTACCCAAATTTCATTTTTTGTAAGCAAAAGCGATTCGGCTGTTCCGTACTCAGTATTTTCGGTTTCGTAAAGTCTTTGTTTGTTTGGGTTGAAAATATTTTTAATCGAAACAGAATCTAAAGCATGAGTTGTAAGGTCTATTCTAAATATTTGACTTTCATTTCTTTCCAATAAATATAGTTTACCATTTTCTACTTTAGCATCGGTAAAATCATCAGTTTCGGTATTGAAAAGTTTTTGGAAGGGTTCGTACAATTCATTGGTTTTCAGGTTGAAAGCATAAATATTTCGAGGTTCACGCTCTTTGAGCAAATACAAAACTTCATTTTGAGAATCGTAAGCAATTCCTTCCAAACCTTTATTGCTCCACTCCGAAATATCGAGTTTCAATTTGCTCCAATCAATTGGCAAAATTTTAATAAAACAGTTTTCAAAATCCATGCTATAAACTTGACTTAATCGCTCGTTTATAATAAAAAAACCGTTTTGCGAAACTTCAATTCCTTCAAAATCAATATCTTCATAGACACAAATTTTATTTTCGGCTAAAATTTCTACTTTATTATTTAGTGTATCAATTTGATAAATAGCTTTGTTCCAAGCCTTATCTGCTACTACAAAAATTTTATTTCCAAATTGAGCAATACCACTCAAATCGAAACGCACATCTCCTTCTATATCAAATTGTTTTACTCCATTTGGCTTTAATTCCAATTCTACTGCTTTTGTTTGTGTTGTAGAATCGTTTGAAAGTGTTTTCTTCTTAGAATCACTATTTTGACAAGAAAAAAAGCTAAAAAATAAAATAAATATTATTAAAAAATTTCTCTTCATAGTTAATAACCGAAATTAAATTGTTGAAATTAAATT
>DZBP01000112.1:4106-10348 GCA_022729915.1 Draconibacterium orientale
GAAATTAAATTGTTGAAATTAAATTAAGAATTTGAATCTTAATTAATAGATAAAAATTTTGTTTTTTTTACAAGATTATATAATTGTATATTCAAATAGTAGAAAATTGAAACTTATTACTTATAAAAATTTTCGGCAAAGGCTTTAAATTCAGCTTTGTTGAGCACAATTCGTTTAAAAAAAGCTAGAATAAAGCCCGCACCATAAGCCCAAAGCTGTATAAATGAGGCTATTACAGATAAAAAAGCAATCCACAAACTTTTTGTTTTTGCCAGCGAATCTGCAAAAAATGCAAGAATTACAATGAACAAAGGCGCCAAAAACCAAAGTGATAAGAGCGACAACAACAACAATATTATGCTGCCTTTAAAAAAAACAGCCGGTAAAAAATGAACAAGTTTCAATGATTTTGGGTGTCGTTTGTACAGATTGATGCGAGCAATGCCTGAATTATAAACTTGCTTGAAAAACTGTTTGAAATTAGTTCGGCGTTTGTGGTAAACAGCAGCTTCGGTAATAAGTTTTGTGGTAAAATTGGCTTGAATAATTCTCAAGCTCATGTCCACATCTTCGCCAAAGCGCATCTCCGAAAAACCCTTTGTTTGCTCAAAAACTTGTTGCGAAAAGCCCATATTAAAGCTTCGTGGGTGAAATTTATCCACGCGCTCTTTTCCGCCTCTAATGCCTCCGGTAGTAAGTGTAGAAGTCATTGAATACGAAATGGCTTTTTGGATATTAGTAAAACTGCTGTGTGCCATATCGGGTCCGCCATAAGCATCAATTTTTTCACTTTCGAGTGCATTTTTTACTACTTCGAAGTATTTTTCGGGAATTATGCAATCCGAATCGAAGAAAACAATGTATTTTCCTTTTGCATAGTTTGCACCATAATTTCGGCTAAGTCCGGGACCAGTATTCTTCTTTGTAAGATATTGTATTTTAAGCTTTTCAATGTATTTGTTTGCTACATCGCGACAAGGAATTTGCGAACCATCTTCTACCAAAATTACTTCAAAATCGTTATTGCTTTGTTTGGTTAAACTTTCCAACAATTCATCTACTTCGTCGGGGCGATTGTACACCGGAATTACTACACTAAAATATGTCATTTCTTCAAAATATAATATAAAAAATTAGCTATTTTTAGCAAATTTATTTTTTAATAAACCAATTACTTTTTTTTCAATCGGAAAAAGAAAATCATCTTCGGTCAAATCTTCAATTTTAACCAATCGAAAAGATTGAAAATCTTCAAAAGCACCCGGAAAGTCGAACTTTAACGGTGAGGTTTTGAATTGGATAGGCTCCAGAAAACGAGCAAAATAATATACATTAACCACTTGCACATCGTCGAAAAATACAGCTCGCTGAAAGAAATCGGTGGTATAAAAATGCTCTAAAACTTCTATTTCTTGCTTAAATTCTTCGATGGCTTCGCGCTTTAAGCAATCGAGAATACCTTCACCAAATTCTAAACCACCACCCGGAAATTTAGTCATTTCAACTCCTTTATGAACCTCATCGCTCAATAAAATTTCATTATTCTCGTTGATTATCAAATGATAAGCTCTAATGGAAAAGCGTTTGATTGTATTCATTTATTAAATTTATTTAAAGTTTTTTTTATACCAATTCTATTGTTCTATTTTATTTTTGACCAACAAAAAAAAACAATTTCTTCTTAAAATTTGTACTTTATCGAAAGGTTTGTAAAAAATAAACACATAAGTAGTGAACCTAATTGAATTGTATATTTCGTTTTGCCAAGTGCTTAAAATCTATTTGATTACAAAAAACTTTGCTCCAATTAAAAATAGCACTGGTGCTTAAAAAATTAACATTATTGCGAGTGCAAAAATACTAAACTTTATTTTTGTTGAAACATTTCTAAAATTATTCTTGTTAAGCAAAAGCTTTTCTTTAACTTTGAATGCAAAATTTAATTAACCTTTGTATTTAATTTTAATAAATCAAAATGCTTATTTACAATTAAATACAAAATAAAAAAATGCTTAAAACTAGGTAATTTTCTGTTTTGAATGCAAAAGAATTGCTCAAAAAAAATTTTGGAAAACTTACTTTTTAAGAATATTTATAATAATTTAGATACATAAATACATAAAAAATGCTTCAAAAAATAAAAATATCGGCTGTTTCGTACCAAAATACAATTCCTTTTTTGTATGGAATTGAAAATTCTGAATTTATTGACCGCAATACGTGTGTTTCGTTAGATATTCCGTCGGAATGTGCACGTAAATTACTCGACAACGAGGTAGATATTGGGCTAATTCCTATTGCAGTACTGCCTTTGCTCGAAAAATATACTATCGTTTCGGACTTTTGCATTGGAGCTGAAGGCGATGTAAAAACTGTTTTGCTGCTTAGCGATGTTCCACTCAACGAAATAGAGCGTGTATATCTTGATTATCAATCGCGTACATCGGTAAATTTATTAATTGTATTAGCCAAACATTTTTGGCAAATCAATCCGGTTTTTAAACATGCACGTCCGGGTTACGAAGACGAAATAAGCGGCACAACGGCTGGAGTTGTAATAGGCGATAGATGTTTTTCGCTCAAAGATAAATACAACTATGTGTACGACCTTTCTGGCGAATGGACAAAATTTACAAATTTACCTTTTGTTTTTGCTTGCTGGGTTGCTAACAAAGAACTTGACGCTGAGTTTGTAAAACAATTCAATTTGGCTTTAGAGTTTGGTACTCAACATATTGCCGAAAGCATAAAAAATTATTCTAATCATTTGTTGAATGATGAAGAATTAGCTAATTATCTAAAAAACGATATAAAATTCTTTCTTGACGATAAAAAACGCAAAGGATTGGATTTGTTTTTAGATTATTTGAAGGCGTAAACTAAGTATGAGTGCTATTTTGGTTGGGAAAAAATATTTGTAAGTATTTAATAATTAAAACATTGCCAAAGTTTTTAAAATTTTGGCAAAGTTACCTTTCAAACGATATTAAGCTAAGCTTAATCTAAAATAAGCCATTCTAAAGCTTCTTCTTCGGTAGAAAAAGCACGCATTTCGCCGCCAATTATTTTGTTGTAAAGGTTCAAAAATACTTGTTTAGTTCCTGAAATACCCAAAACAGCTTGCTTTTTTAGATAAGGTTTTGCTTTGTTACCGGCTTCTTTGAGCCGTTCGAAAGATTTACCAATAATAAAGCTATTTTGTATATTTATGAACATTAATTGTGATTTATGCTCTTTGTTTTCGATGTTTTCTACTCTAAACGCATTTGTAATATCTAAAACTGCTAAAAACTCTTGCTCACTTTTTATGTTTGAGTAATCAACATTATAAATAATTTTATTTTTAAATTCTCTAAAAAAAGTTCTCTCCATTTTTTAATCTCAATTTTCGTCGTTTGGGTTGTTAAAATATGGCATTGTGGGTGTGTAAGAGTGCTTTGTAAATTGTACTCCTACTTCAATATTTTTTGTTATTTTGTATTTCGCACCCACCGAATAATCAAGATTATCGAAAGCATTGGGGTTCATTTGCTGCGAAAATGGATTGTTGTGGTAAAGTACCGAACCTACTACCTGCAATTTTTCGGTTACTTGATAAGCACCCGATACATAGAGGTAAGTATTTATAAATGAATTGTCTAACTTATTCCCATTCAAATCGTAATTTTGAGCCAATAGTCGATTGTTGCTTACTATAAAGCCTGTGCTTAGCGTAAAGCGAGGAGTAAATTGATAATTCAAATTGGGATTTACGTAGGTAGAAAACATTGAACCACCTTTCCAAGCTGTAAAGGCTGTACCTAAATTAAAATTGGTGCTCCAACGCTGCAATTTTATAGGAGTAACTGGTTCAAAAGTATTTTCTGAATTTATAATATACTCTTCCTCTGCGCTTTGAGCAAAAGTAGCAATGGAAAAAGTAAGAAGAAAAAGGATAAAAATATATTTTTTCATATCTATTTTTTTTTAAAATTGCACAAATTGTTCGTAATATTATAAAAAATGATGCAATTAAAATTAAAATTTAATTTGTATCTATGTTATCCGACGTTACTAAGTGTAATTATAAGCTTTAGGAGTGCCTATTTAGAACCAAAATTTGAACGAAAATAAAAAAATGTGCATTCGTGCAAATGATTTTTGGACATTATTTGTTACTCCATAAATTTTAAATAAAAAATTTAGAATCGCATCATTTAACATTTATTAAAACAAAAATTGCTATTTTATGCGCAAAACATCGTTTGTCAGTGTGTTATTCTGTCAATTATTTTACCTTAGAAACTACCAACTATCGTGTTGTCCTACTGGCTCTTTACCAACTATAACGTCGTGAGTTTTTTCGCTAAGGTAACAGTTTTTTTCGTTTCGCAAAATTTCTACCAGTGTATTCATATCTACAATGTTTTTAAAACTTAGTTCGTAGGTTTTTTCTGCTTCTAAATTCAAACGCATTTTGTAAGTTTGATTTACCGGATTTGCTATTATAACATACGTTTCTATTTTAATAAGTGCCATAATTTTATATTTTAATAATTGTTAATTTACTTGATTTTTATTTTTCTTTGATAAGAATGAAAGCATTAATGTTCTTGCCAATCCAATGAGCGTTCCACAGCTTTTTTCCAGTTGGAAAGATAAGCAATTCTTTGGTCATTATCAATAGTTGGTTCAAATTTTTTATCCATGCTCCATTGCGTGCTTATTTCTTCGATGTTTTGCCAATACTTAACGGCTAAACCAGCCAAATAAGCAGCTCCTAATGCAGTGGTTTCGAGTATTTTGGGTCTTACCACCGGAAAGTTGAGCAAATCGGCTTGAAACTGCATCAAAAAATCGTTTGCCACTGCGCCACCATCGACTCTAAGCTCTGAAACAGATAGGCTGGCATCGAAAAGCATGGAATTGAGCACGTCGTTTGACTGAAATGCAATGGATTCTAAAGCGGCACGTGCTATGTGTGAAGCAGTTGTGGCACGAGTTATGCCCAAAATGGCTCCTCTAGCGTATTGATTCCAATGTGGTGCGCCTAGCCCAGTGAGTGCAGGCACAAAGTAAACTCCTCCGTTGTCTTCAACTTCCAAAGCCATTTGTTCGCTTTCTTTTGCCGACGAAATAATTTTTAAACCATCTCTAAGCCACTGAATGGCTGCGCCTCCTATGAACACACTTCCTTCGAGGGCATAATTAACTGTTTCGCCTATTTTCCAAGCAATTGTGGTAAGTAAATTGTTTTTTGACAAGATTGGTTTTTCGCCAGTGTTGAGCATCATAAAACAGCCTGTGCCGTAAGTATTTTTTATCATGCCTTCTTTTACACACATTTGCCCAAAGAGCGAAGCTTGTTGGTCGCCTGCAATGCCTGCAATGGCTATGGGTTTGGTAAAAATGGAAGTATCGGTGTAGCCATAAATTTCGCTCGATGATTTTACTTCCGGCAAAAGCGTAGCGGGGATTTCAAAAAGTTGCAACAACTCTTCGTCCCACTGTAATGTGTTGATATTAAATAACATTGTTCGGCTTGCGTTGCTTACATCGGTTACGTGAACCTTTCCACCGGTTAGTTTCCAAACCAACCATGTGTCGATGGTACCAAAAGCTAATTCGCCATTTTCTGCTTGTCGGCGTGCGTCTTCTACATGGTCGAGTATCCATTTAATTTTGGTAGCCGAAAAATAGGCATCGATTACCAAACCCGTTTTGTTTCGGATAAGTTCAATGTGGTTTTCTTTCAATCGGTCGCAAAAAGCAGAAGTTCGTCGGTCTTGCCAAACGATGGCATTGTAGATGGGGCGTCCGGTTTTTCGATTCCAAATTAGAGTTGTTTCTCTTTGGTTTGTAATACCAATAGCTGCCACATCTTTTGATTGTAAATTGGTATTGATGAGCACTTCGGCAGCAACAGCAGCTTGAGTGTTCCAAATTTCGTCGGGATTGTGTTCTACCCAAGCCGATTGTGGGTATATTTGCGTAAATTCTTTTTGTTCAATGGCAAGTATTTCGCCTTTTTTGTCGAACAAAATAGCTCGTGAGCTGGTTGTTCCTTGGTCTAGTGAAAGAATATACATAGTAGAGTTGTTGTTTGTTAATGCTGTATTGTGCTGATATTTAAGAACAAACATTTTATATGTATAATTGTTTGTAACTTAATCAATAATTTACCAAAAGTACAATTCTTCAATTGTTCAAAATTATATTTTTTTTGTGATTTCTGCAAAAAAATATGTGGAAAATATAATATT
>DZBP01000113.1 GCA_022729915.1 Draconibacterium orientale
ACTAAAACTAGAATAATCACCTGCAAAATCTACCGACCCAACAGTCAAAATACTGTCTGCATCAGCCGGCGAAGCAATGTATTTCCAATCAGAATTTCCTTCATTTCCGGCACTTGCCACTACAAGCATACCTTTTCGGGCGCAAAGAGTGGCAGCCCGAGCCGCTATGGTGGTTTTTCCATCTAATTCGGAATAAGTATGATTCATCGTTTCGTCGTCGAAAGTGCTGTATCCTAAAGAAGTATTAATTACATCAACTCCCAAGCTATCAGCATATTCAGCCGCAACTGCCCAGTTAAATTCTTCAATTATATTCTCCGACATTCCGTCTTCAGAGCGTAAAAGACAAAAATTAGCTTTTGGAGCAGTACCTATCAATTTGCCCGGAATATTTCCACCAATATTTGAAAGCACTTGCATACCGTGTGTACTCGTATTAAAAGAAACAGTAGCAAATTTACCTTTTACAAAATCACGGGTTGCAATTATTTGATTGTTAGCCCACAAACTATCAAAACCATCAAGTGAGTTTGCCTTAAAAAAACCTGCATCGATAACTGCAATCAACATTCCTTTTCCATCAAAACCTTTGCTATGAAGAACTTGACCATTTGAAAGAGCTATCTGATTAAAAGATTCGCCATAATCGTAGATAGAATACAAATCTTGAATGGTTTGAGTAGTTAAAAGAACTTCGGTATTTTTTTTAAGAGTTGGAATTGTCTTTGAAGTAGAAATCTTCAATTTTTGAAAAGGTTTTACAAATGAAAATGCTGTTACTTTATTGAGCAAAGTAGTGTCGGAAGTTTGTACAATTGCACCATTTAACCATTTCGAAACGTTTAAAACATTGAAACCTAACTTAGTTAAACTATCTATATAATTCTGGTTTACAGGCAAATCAGAAAAAGAATAAGCAATATTGTAGCGTTCTCTTCGCTCAATAGCACGCTGCGACAAAAATATATTTGGAAAATCGAGCGAGTATTTTGAATTATTTTTGTCGGTAAATTGAATCCAATATTTTTCAGGCGCAATTTTTAATTGCGCAAAACTCTGTAACGATAAAAATACCGAAAATATTAAAATAAAATATTTCATTTTTTAGTTTTTTTTTAATTTAATAAAAAAACATGTTCAAATTAAAATAATTCAACTTCAATTTCTTGGATAAAAGCTGTAAGCCTATAATTATCATCATTGTAAGCTTCAGATAAAGTCATCAAAACCGAAGTAGGTTCATCATTTAAAATTAGGTGCACTTCTGTGCGTTGTCCTAATTTTGATTTTTCACCAGCTTTAAAGAAATTTCCCATATAATTAGATTCATTATCTTGATACTCAGCGGGTAGTAAAGTTTCAATATTTTTACCGATTACCTCAGATTTTGAAACACTCCACAAATTTTCAGCAGCTTTGTTGAAAAATTCAATTTCATTCAGATTATTAATTGTAACCACAGCATCAAGTAAACCTTCTAAAGTTTTCTCGTTCAATATTTTAACCTGTGCAATTTCTTCAAACTGTTCAAGTACTTCAGCTTTGGCTTCATCAAGTTTTTCTTGCAAATTATTTTTAGCCAAAAGTAAAGCTTCTTCTTTTAATTTGAGCTCTTTAGTATGCTCTTCTTCTTTGAGTTGAGCTATTTTTTGCTCAGTTATATCGTTTCCAATGGAAATAATTTTTGCTATATCGCCATACATATCATTCACAGCACTTAAAGAAATTCTAAACCAATGAATTTCAGTACTTTGAGAAACTATACGCACTACAGTTTCACTTGGAATACCGCGTACTACAGAATTAAAAGTCTCTTTAAAATGCTTTTTGTCGTCGATGTGCACAAACTCAAAAATTGATTTGTTACTAAGTTCTAACATATTGTATTCCAATACATTAAGAAACTTTTTATTCAAATCAATAATTTGCCCGCTTGGTAAATATTCACCTTTATAGGTCGAACGATTAAGAGCTTCTATTTGTCCTTCATAATCAAGGCTTTGCTTTTTTTCTTCGGTAGTATCGAGTGCTAAAAATAGAATTTTATCAATGATTCCATCGCCACCACGCACACAAGTATAAGTTGCCATTGTCCAAATTTCGGTTCCTTGTTTGGTAATGTGCTTCATGTAGTTCTCAAAATGTTTTCCTCCGGCAGAAAGTGCAACCCAAATTCGAGCAAACCATTCTTGGTCTTTCTTGCTGATAAACATATTGATGTGTCTATTTTCGACTTCGCTGTTTGAAGTGTAGCCCATTTTGCTAATAAATTTAGTATTGGCATACTTCAAAATACCATCAACGGAATATTCGGCACGTATCATGGTGTGATTCACCGAATTAGTAAAGCTCACAAATTCTTTGGCTTGCTCAGCAGCTTCATTTTGAGTAATTCGCAATTGCTCCATATTGTGGCGCATAATTTCCTCTTGCATGGCAAGTTTTTCAGCTTGAATTTGCGATTCCTCGAGTAATTTAGACGTTTTTATATTGATTCGTACAGTTGCAATGGTAGCAGCAATACTTTCGGCTAATTTATTGATAAAATGTAATTTATAATTATCAAAAACGGTAAAACCCGCTACTTCAATTACACCATGTATTTCATCATTCAAAATTAATGGAACTATATAAATGCATCGTGGATTTGCAGTACCTAATCCTGATTTCACTTCTATGTAGTTATCAGGCACATCGGTGAGTAAAATAGGCTCTTTTTCAATGGCACACCTACCAACAAGCCCTTCGTTCCATTCAATAATTTTCTTTTTGTATTTTCGACGATCGAAAGCAACTGATGAAATTAGCGAAAAATATTTTTCTTCAATTTCGTTTGTTTCAAGTAAATAAAAACCACCCTGATTGGCTTCGGTATATTTTACTAAATTCAAAACAACGGTATAAGCTAAAATTTCAATATTATCAGAATTTTGGCGAAGTATTTCGGCAAACTTGGCTAATCCTTCATTAACCCAATGGCGTTCGGCATCTTCTTTACGCCTGTGAGCTTCTTCAACTTTGCTGTTTTTTAAATTTTTGCGCAATTCAACTAACGAACGTACCAGATTATTATTTGTATCTACATTATAATTTGTTTCAAAATCCTCATTTTTAATACTTTCAGTAAATCTCTCTATTTCAAGAGTTTTAGTTCTATCGATAGTAATAACTAATTCTAATTGTTTTAAGTTAGAATTTAAATAACTAGCAACATAATAGGCAATTAAAGGAACAATAAAAGGCATCATGTCCAAAAACCAAAGAATAGGAAATTCGGAATGAAAATTTAATATATTTTCGAGAGTAAAGGCTTGTTTTGAAATAATTAAATGTATGATTGTAGAACTAATAGGAAAAAATGTACCTATTATAAGACCTACAATCAAAAAATTAACAAGCAATTGATTAGCATTATGTTGTTTTTCCACAATAATTTTATTTTTTTTAATTGCACTTTTATATATTATACCCTTTTATTTTTGAACATTAGTATCTAAATATCAATGAATTGAATCAATAATCGAAATCAATCAGTACAATAAACGATTCAAAAAAAATGGTATTTCAGAACAAAAAAATCTAAAAAAGAATTTGAAAATATTCAACCCAAAAATAATACTTTTTTACTATTATTGCAAATTGTACAACATTAAAAAAAATAATTATTTCATTTCTGTTTTTTTTCTATTCATTATCAATAATTTATAATAATTAGAATTTAATATGAAATTTATTATTTTTAAGAAATAAAATAAAATACTATTTTTGCAGTCTGAATAAAACAACCACTTTATTAAATTGTATTTTTGCAAAACATTGTGCTAAATTCTGAACTAAAATAAAAAAAAATAACTCAGTTTTAAGTTTAATTTTTCTAAAGTAAATTTTTATTGATTAGTTGTTTAACTATTGATTTTTAATAGTTTATATTTTAAAAGATAAAATATTAAAAAAAGTATTGAGTAATAAAGCAAAGTATTTTAAATGAAGATATGAGTCAAGCAACAGTAAAAAATAGTTTGGTATTTATACTTCTTTTTTCAGCACTTTTTTCTTGTGAATCAGAAGAACATGGAAAAAAAGTAAAAGAAGGCGAAATAGAATACGATATTGATTATGTAAAAAAAACAGATAATCAATTAGTTCAAGCCCTGTTGCCCACGAGCTTAAATTTTAAATTCAATAAAAATCAAACTAAAACTTCCTTTTCCGGAAGTTTGGGCATTTACGAATTATCATATCTTGCTAATAATGAAACATTTACATGGTCAATTTTGTATCAATTGAAACGAAATATCTATTTGTACGAACAAAAACTTGACGACCCAAAACTACTTGGGCACGAAATAGAAATACTTGAAATACAAGAAACAAATGAAACTAAAAAAATAGCCAATTATACGTGTCAAAAACTGAAAATAATAACTGATTCTGAGCAATATAAAGAATCAGAAATTTATTATACCAATAAAATACACTTCGATTTTCCAACTCTTCTTAACTTGTTTGGAAAAATTGACGGAGTTTTAATGGAATTTGAGTTGCCCGAAAAAGAGATGCTTTTGCACATAACAGCAAAAAGTATAAAAAGCAAACAAATTGACAATCAAGAATTTGAAATTCCTAAAAAGGCACAAAGAATAAAAAAAAGTATGATGGTAGATTTATTAAATACTGAATTTTAAAACCACAACATGGCAAAAAAAAATACAACAACATCAAAAAAAACAACAAATACAAGTGAACAAACAGAAAGTGTTAATTATTTGGCTCTTACAGTTCGTTTCTTTAAAGACGAACGAGTTAAATTAATTATTGCGCTACTTTTGTTTGTATTTGCTGTATTTTTAACATTAGCATTTCTTTCCTTTTTTTTCACCTGGAATAGCGATGCAGCCAAGCTAACGCAAGGCATACAGCCAGATGTAGAAATTGAAAATTGGGCTGGATTGACAGGAGCAATTTTATCTAAACAATTTATTCACAATTGGTTTGGTATTCCTTCATTTTCGGTTATTTTTTTGTTGGTAATTACTGCATTCAAATTAATCAAAATTGAGTTCGTAAATTATTGGCGTTCTGTACTTTACACTATAATTATCACCATTTGGTTATCTATTACTTTGGGTTTTGTGTTTACCGATTTGTGGGACGCAAACATTGGAGGCGCACACGGGTATTACATGTCGGAATGGCTAATCAGCGGAATTGGCAGTTTGGGAACTCTTTTATTGCTGTTAATCAGCTTAATAGGCTTTATTATTTTTGCAGTGGACAATGCCATCGACAGAGCCAAAGGAATTTACAAACAGCACACAGGCAAGGAGTTACCGTTAAAAGATTTTGGTTTAAAACTTTCACAACTCAGAAAAGAAACTCCGCAAAACGAAGTTGTAAAAAATGAGGCAAAAGAAAATCTAGCAAGCAATAAAATGCCAATAGACAAAACCTTTGAAGATGAGAACTTTGGAAGCCAAAACGCCGACAAAGAGAAAAAATTTGAACTTGGCGAAACCGTTCGCAAAAATGAATTTATACTCAATAATAAAGGTGAGAAAAAAGTAGAAATTATTGGAAAAAAAGACGATAATTTTAGCATGGAAGTAGAAGACAAAACTTCGGTGCAAGAAGATGAAGTGCATGATAACCAAATAATTAATAGTTTTTTAGAGCATGTAGAAAACGAAGGAAATATCGATTTGAGAGTTGAAAAAAACAGCGACATAATGGTAAATCCGCAAAAAGTGCATCAACTCGAAAATTACGACCCTCGTTTAGATTTAGCATCGTACAAAATACCTGATATTTCGCTACTTGAAGAACACAAAGCCGTAAACTCGGAAGTTACCAACGAGGAGCTTATCAGCAACAAAAATAAAATTGTAGAAACGCTCAAAAACTACAAAATTGAAATAAAAAAAATAAAAGCGACTATTGGTCCAACCATTACGCTCTATGAAATAATTCCTGCGCCCGGAGTTCGGATTTCGAAAATTAAAAGTTTGGAAGACGATATTGCGCTGAGTTTGGCTGCTTTAGGCATTCGTATCATCGCGCCAATGCCCGGACGAGGCACAGTGGGTATTGAAGTTCCGAACCTAAAACCCGAAATTGTGTCGATGCGCTCGGTCATTTCTTCGGCAAAATTTCAAAGTTCGAAGATGGAATTGCCAATTGCCATTGGAAAAACCATTTCCAACGAGTCGTATGTGGTCGATTTGACCCGAATGCCTCACTTATTGGTTGCCGGAGCTACCGGACAAGGTAAATCAGTGGGATTAAATGCCATTTTGACTTCAATTTTGTACAAAAAACACCCAGCTCAGGTAAAATTTGTTCTGGTTGACCCCAAAAAAGTGGAGCTCACCTTGTACGAAAAAATAGAACGCCACTTTTTAGCAAAATTGCCCGATTCTGAAGAAGCTATTATAACTGAAAATCAGAAAGTTGTAAACACATTAGCCTCTCTAAACATTGAAATGGACAATCGCTATTCGCTTCTGAAATTGGCACAATGCCGAACCATTATCGAATACAATGAAAAGTTCATTGCCCGAAGACTAAATCCAGAAAATGGACACCATTATTTGCCTTATATTGTGCTAGTTATCGACGAATTTGCCGATTTGATTATGACTACAGGAAAAGAGGTGGAAATGCCGATTGCTCGTTTGGCTCAACTTGCCAGAGCCATTGGTATTCACTTAATTGTAGCCACACAACGCCCTTCTACCAATATTATTACGGGTGTTATCAAAGCCAACTTCCCAACTCGTATGGCGTTTAAAGTAGCTTCGATGATGGACTCTCGAACAATTCTCGATTCGCCCGGAGCTAACCAATTGATTGGTAGAGGAGATATGCTCATCAGCGAAGGCAGCAACCTAATTCGTGTGCAATGTGCTTACATCGATACACCTGAATTAGAGCGTATTACCGATTTTATTGGCTCTCAACGAGGCTATCCAAGTGCTTACGAACTTCCAGAATTTGAGCAAGGCGAAGGTGCTGATGGTGAAGCACTTGACGTAGATTTAACCAAGCGCGACAAACTTTTTGAAGAAGCTGCACGCATCATCGTGGTACATCAACAAGGCTCTACTTCATTGATACAAAGAAAGTTATCTATCGGCTACAATCGTGCTGGACGAATCGTTGACCAATTGGAAGCAGCCGGAATTATTGGTCCTTTTGAAGGCAGCAAAGCCCGACAAGTTTACTATACCGACGAGCATTCTTTGGAACAATATTTGAATACTTTAAACATAGATTAAGTAAAAATGTAAAAAAAACTTTTCTTTTTTCAATTCTTCTTTAAAAGGAAAAGGAAAATATAAATTGCAGTATTTAGCTCATTTTGAATTAATTACTGCATTTTTGTTTCATAAAAAATCTTTAGAAAATGAAAAAAATAACAATTTTAATGGTATTCTTTTTTGCCGCTTTCAATTTAATGGCTCAAGATGAAGACCCAGAATTAGTTCCAAAATTAGAAAAAGATGCGAATGCAAAAAAAATACTGGATAAAATATCGGCTCAATCAAAGTCGTATGAAACAATGCGCTTGAAGTTTCTGTATGAATATGAGAACATTGCAAAAGAGGAAGCTAAAGCCAAAGAAGGAATTGTGTACATTAAAAAGAAAAAATTTAAGCTTTTTCTCAAAGATACAGGTGTAGAGATTATGTTTGATGGAAAAACTCAAGCTAGTTACTCACGTACCGAAACCGAAACAGGAGAAGTTATCGAAGAAGTAACCTACTCTATTCCAGATTCAACCGATAAAGAAATGCTTACTCCTACCAATATTTATTCTTTTTATGAAAAAGATTTTTATTACAGAATAATTGGTAATGAAGATGTTAAAGGTCAAAAATTGACTATCATTGATTTAATTCCTGAAGATAGAAAAATTTCACTTTCAAAAATAAGATTAAAAGTAAACGAAAAAACAAATCAAATCTACTCAGCTAAATCCTTTTCAAAAAATGGACAAAGGCTAACTATCACTATCACAGAACTTAAACCCAATGTAACTGTGGTTGATAAGCTTTTTACTTTCGATGAAGCAGCAAATCCAAATGTCGAAATTATCGATTTAAGATAAAGTAAATTGTTACATTGTTAAATTGTTTTATTCAATTCATTTATTGATAGTTAGAAAAAAACAATTTAACACCTTATAAATGAATAACTTCGCCGTGTGCGGCAGCAGCGGCTTCCATAATTGCCTCACTCATAGTTGGGTGCGGGTGAATGGTTGAAAGAATATCTTTGGCTGTTGCTCCTTTTTTACGAGCAAGAACTAATTCGCTAATCATTTCGGTAACATTCTGACCTACAAGGTGTGCACCCAAAAGCAAATCGGTTTGTGCATCGAAAATAAGTTTCACAAATCCGTCGTTATTTCCAGCAGCACTTGCTTTTCCAGATGCAGTGAAAGGAAATTTCCCAATTTTTAGTTCGTAACCAGCCTCTTGTGCTGCTTTTTCGGTCAAACCTACCGAAGCTACTTCGGGCGTAGTGTAGGTATTTGCTGGAACATTCGAGTAATCAATTATTTGTGGATTCAAGCCAGCTATTTTTTCAACACAAACAATGCCTTCAGCCGAAGCTACATGCGCAAGTGCTTGACCATGAACTATATCGCCAATCGCGTAAATTCCATCTACATTGGTTCGATAAAATTCGTCCACTTTGATTTTTCCTTTTTCAAGTTCTATACCAAGTTCTTCAATACCAAGGTTTTCTATATTTGGAGTAATTCCTACAGCTGACAAAACTACTTCAGCTTCAAGCACTTGCTCACCTTTTTTGGTTTTTACGGTAACTATACACTTTTCGCCGTTTGTGTCCACTTTTTCAACCATCGAATCGAGCATAATGTTCATTTTCGCTTTTTTGAACGAACGGGCAACTTGTTTCGAAACTTCTTCATCTTCAAGTGGTAAGATATTTGGCATATATTCAATGAGTGTAACTTTTGTGCCAATGGAATTGTAAAAAAATGCAAATTCGCTTCCAATTGCTCCCGAACCTACAACTATCATGCTTTCAGGCTGTTTGCTCAAAGTCATGGCTTTTCGGTAACCAATAATTTTTTCACCATCGATAGGTAAATTTGGCAACACACGTGAGCGTGCTCCTGTTGCTAAAATAATATGCTCAGCTTGATAAATTTCTACTTCGTTGTGAATGCTTTCGACTTCTACTTTCTTGTTTTCAAGAACTTTAGCTGTTCCAACCAAAACATCAATTTTGTTCTTTTTTAATAAATACTCTACGCCTTTATTCATTTTGGAAGCCACTCCTCTACTACGTTCTACGATTTGCGCAAAATTTGGCGCAAAACCTTCGCCAGCTTTTATTCCATAATTTTCAGCATGTTGTAAATAATTATAAACTTCGGCACTTTTCAACAACGATTTTGTGGGAATACAGCCCCAATTTAAACAAATTCCTCCTAACTCAGCTCGTTCTACAATGGCTACTTTAAAGCCTAACTGTGAAGCTCTTATGGCTGCTACGTAGCCTCCTGGACCACTTCCTATTACTAATATATCGTATTTCATTTTTAAAATTCTAATATTATTCGTTTAAATTCAGTTATTTAGCTCAATACAATTAAAAAAACTAAAAATATTTTAATAAAATGAATGATTATCACTTTTTTTGTTTAAATAATTGTGTATCAAATGAAATTTTTTTTTTCATTTGATTACTTAAAAGATTTCTAATTTATTTTATTTTAAGTTGAAAAATAAAATTGCTTGGCTTTTAAAAATGCGAAAATAGCATTTAAGCACGTATATGAAAAGTATTTTTATATTTTCTATAACATATCTTAAAAAAAATATTTTTTTTTGAGAATAAAAAATAAAAAAAATCGTTTGTTACTATGTTTTAAACTTAAATTTTAATAAAAAAAAGAAAGATTTTAATTTGTGTTGCCTTTATTTTATAAATTTTCTTTTTTTAATCTTAAATTCAAAAAAATACTAAACCTTTTTACTAAAAAATTTTATTTAAATATGTAGTAAACCAAATTTAATTGTATATTTTATTTTGCCAAGTGCTTGAAATTTATTTAATTACAAAAAGGTTTGCTCCAATTAAAATAGCACAGGTTCTTAGTAATATTTTGATTTTTAAAAATTTTTTAAAAAAAAGTAATAAATAATTGAAATGCAAAGAAAAAGCTTTCTACGAAAATTTC
>DZBP01000114.1:0-5929 GCA_022729915.1 Draconibacterium orientale
TTGAAAAAGACAAAGATGATAATAAATTTGCAGATTGTGCCATAGCTGGAAATGCTGATTACCTTGTAACAAACGATAAACATTTTAATGTTCTAAAAACAATTGAATTTCCACCTATCACAGTCATTTCGATTGATGAATTTATTGAAATTTTAAAAGCCCAATAGATATAAGTTTTTTACAAAAAAAAGTTATCGTTCATCGCCCGAAACATTCATCATTAAAAAAAAACCACAAAAAACCTTTCTTTTGTGTGGTGTTTTTTTTACGAGTCATATTTTTCATTCTTTATTTCTTTTCATTTCCTTTCATTTTCATGAAAAAGATTTTTCTTTTTCTGTATATTTTAGTTTCTTTGTATTGCATTTTATTACTTCAAAAGACAAACCTTTAAAACAACGATACGAATGAATGCAATGCCTTTATTAATAACAGCAGTAGTAACTTTTATACTAGCTTATCGCTTTTATTTTAGTTTTATTGCAGCCAAAATTTTAGCTATAAACGATATGCGAGTAGTTCCGTCGAAACGACTCAGCGACGGACATAATTACGTGCCTACCGACAAATGGGTTTTGTTTGGTCATCACTTTGCAGCCATTGCAGGCGCAGGACCTTTGGTGGGTCCAATATTAGCTACTCAGTTTGGTTATTTTCCGGGCTTCTTGTGGATGTTGATAGGTGCAGTAGTAGCCGGTTCGGTGCATGACTTTGTTATCTTAACGGCTTCGGTGCGCCACGATGGCAAATCGCTTGCCGAAATAGCCAAATTAGAAATAGGTAAATTGAGTGGCGGCGTGGTTTCGGTAGCTACTTTAATTATTATAGTTATTGCCATGGCAGGCTTGGGCATGGTGGTTATCAATGCACTGAGCGACAGCTCGTGGGGTGTTTTTACGATTGCCTCTACTATTCCTATTGCGGTGTTGATGGGTTTTTGGATGTACAAGCTTAGAAAAGGCAAAACCACTGAAGCTACTATTTTTGGAGTCATTTTACTTACTTTGGCAGTTATTTTCGGAAAATACATTCCTACTTCATCGTTAGCTCCTTATTTTGATTTGGATAGAAAAACCTTAACGTTTGCACTTGCAGGTTATGGCTTTATTGCTTCGGTTTTGCCTATTTGGGTGTTGCTTTCGCCTCGCGACTATTTGAGTTCTATTATGAAAATAGCCGTAGTAGCCATGCTTGGCGTAGGTATAGTGATTGTAATGCCCGACTTGCAAATGCCGGCATTTACCAAGTTTATTCATGGTGGCGGACCTATTATTCCGGGCACTTTGTTTCCCTATTTGTTTATAACCATTGCTTGCGGAGCTATTTCGGGCTTTCATGCGCTAGTAAGTTCGGGTACTACACCCAAAATGTTGATGAACGAATCGCACATTCGCCCCATCGCCGTAGGTGGAATGTTGGTAGAAGGCATGGTAAGTATTTTGGCATTAATTGCAGCTTCTAGTTTATTGCCTTTAGATTATTTTCAAATCAATGTTTCGGTCGAAAAATTCCAACAAATATTGCCTGAATTGCACGCAATGGGCTTTACGGGTTCAAATTTAAAAGAGTTAGAAGCCGCAGTAGGTGAGCAAGTAGCCGGAAAAACAGGAGGTGCCGTTTCGTTGGCAGTAGGAATGGCTAAAATATTCAGCTCCATTCCCGGACTTGGTCATTTGATGAGCTATTGGTATCACTTTGCCATCATGTTTGAGGCTTTGTTTATATTAACTACTATCGATGCAGGCACACGTATAGGACGTTTCATTTTACAAGAAGCTTTGGGCAAAATATATAAACCTTTTCAAGAAACAAACTGGTTGCCGGGCAATTTAATTGCCACTTCGTTGATTGTGCTTTCGTGGGGATATTTTATTTATTCGGGCAGTGTAGCTACTATCTGGCCTATGTTTGGTGTAGCCAACCAGCTTTTGGCAACCATAGCATTGGTAGTTGGCACATCGTTTATCATCAATCGAGGAAATTTAAAATACGCTTGGGTTACGCTTGTACCGCTCATTTTTGTAGGAGTAACTACAATTTATGCCGCATTCAAAAATATGGCACTGATTTATTATCCACAAATTTGGGAAAACGAAACCATGCTTCAAGGTATTATCAATTTGTCGCTTACCGTTGTGATTATTGTTTGTGTGTTTATTATCTTCTCAAATGCAGTACCTCAATGGATTAAAACCGTAAAAGAGCGCAAATATATTGTCGATGCGATTTAAGTTGTGAGAACTTGGGTGAGTTAATATAGACCAGTATAAGTACATCTAATAAAGCAATTTAATAAGCACTAAGACAAAATAAATTGTATATTTCATTTTACCAAGTGCTTAACATTTATTTGATTACAAAAAGGTTTGCTCAAATTAAAATAGCACTGGTGCTTATTACTGTTTGTATTAACTCTCTAACAACATTTTATTAACTTTTTGATAAAGATTTTGAAACCTAGTGGTAGCTATTTTTTCTTTAACATTGCAAAGAAAAAAAAGTCTCAAAACAATGAAAACAAAAAAAATCAAAAATCTATCAATCAAACAGTTGTTAATAACTACAGGTATTATAGCTTCTGTTTTATTGTTTGCCATTGCCATTTTTACAAAGTATTCGTTAGATACAACCCTAGAAAACTACGAACTACTTAACAGTTCCAAAAATCTTTTAATCAGCGAATTAAAAATGAGAAAAGCTGAAAAAGATTTTATATCGAAAGAAACAATCAACAGTGCATACTTTGAAACAGGCGAAAGTAAATATTTGAATGATTTTGAAAATGAATACAAAATAGTATTGCAAACTATAAAAAAAATGCAAAAACAACCTGATTTGAAACATTTAAAGTTAGAAAACGAGCTGAGTAGTATTGAAGAACATTTTTTCAATTATCGAGAACTCTTTTTGTTATTAGTATCAAAATTACAATCGAAAGGTTACAAAGATTTTGGTTTGGAAGGACAAATGCGCAATGAAATACATGAAGTAGAGCGAAGCTTAGAGAAATTTAATGACATTAAAGCAGAATACTTTATGCTGATGCTACGCCGGCATGAAAAAGATTATCTTTTGCGTAAAGAATTGAAATACAAAGAACAATTCTTACAAGAAGACAATAAATTTACGGCTTATATTCAAGCATCGGGTTTTGAACAACAACAGAAACAGCATTTTTTAGATTTATTGGACAATTATAAATCGCTATTTTTTAAAATCATCGAGCACGACTACGCTATTGGGATAAATAATTCTTCTGGTTTACTTACACTTCTCAACAATCAAGTAACTGAAATAGAACAATCATTATTTGTTATTGAAACCCGAATTTATGAAACTCATAAGCAAAAAGTAAATAAAACAATCACTTTGCTTTTTGCTATAATCTCATTTTTTTCTATTGGTATTGTTTTATTAATATTCAAAACTACCCGAATAGTTATAAAACCTTTGAATAAACTCAAACGACATATTCATTTATTAGGCGAAGGACAATTGCCAGAAAATTTACATATTGAAGGCAAAAACGAACTAACCGAAATGACAGAATCGCTCAACATCTTAACTGAAAATTTGAAAAACACCAAAGAATTTGCAATAGAAGTAGGCAAAGGAAAATTAGATACACAAATAAATGTGTTCAACAATCAAGGCGACTTGGGAGGAAGTTTAATTCAAATGCGCAATGAGTTGATAATAGTTGCACAAGAAAGAGAATTGCAAAATATAAATCATCAAAATAGACTTTGGGCTAACCAAACCCTTAATGAGGTAAATGAATTTTTGCGAACAAAAACCGATATTGAAGAGTTATCGTATTCAATTCTAAACGTTTTGATTAAACAAACCAACTCGAATCAAGGAGCTCTATTTCTAAAATCGGAAGATGATGAGAAAATGTATGAAATATCTGCAATTCAAGCCTACGGACGCAAAAAGTTTTCAAACAAAAAGGTTAAATTGGGTGAAGATTTAATTGGAACATGTGCCATAGAGAAGGAAACAATTTACATGACTGATTTGCCCAAAGATTATATTCAAATATCATCAGGTTTGGGTTTTGCAAATCCCAACGAACTGGTTTTAGTGCCTATGAAAAATGATAACGAAGTACTAGGAGTTATCGAAATAGCTTCGTTCAAAAAAATTGAAAAACACCAAATAGAAGTGCTCGAAAAATCTGCAAACAATTACGCATCAGCCTTGTATAGTATCAGACAAAACAAAAAAACTCAAGAGCTATTAGAATCGTCGAACTATCAAGCCAACGAATTGGAAGCTCAAAGTGAAGAGCTTCGTCAAAATATGGAAGAACTTAGTGCTATTCAAGAAGCTTTGCATCACAATGAAGATGTCTTGAAACAAAGGATAGCTCAAATAGAAGAAGAAAAAGATGCCCAAATCAATCAACTCAATGAAGAGTTTGTTGCATTACAACAAAATTACTTTTCTAACTCCGAAACCCTTAATTTAATAAGCAATCTAGCTTTTTTTGCTGAACTTTTGCCCAATGCTACTTTTATTTCGGCAAGTAAGAAACTGCTGAAAACACTTCAAACTAGTTCGAGCGAAATTGTTAAGAAAAGTATTAGGGATTATATGGAAATAGACGAACAGATTAATTTTGAAATAGAATGGAAGAAAATCTTAAACGGAGAGATGACTGAAAATACAACCAAACTACACTTAAAAAACGGAAAGATAATTGTACTTTACAACCATTTTTCGGTATTTAAAATAAATAAGAAAACTGAAAAAATACTTGTATTTTCGAGAATTATAAATAACGACATGGAAAAAGCATTGTTTAAGGAAATTGAAACAATGCTGTGCTGATAATTAAGTTAATGAGTTTGGGTGTTGAGTAATTCTTATTTTCCCCCCAAACTCATAAATTTAGAACTAACAAGCAGTTATTTCCACCCAAAAAGATTCTTTTCCTTTGGAACTTCTCATATTTTGGGCATTATAGCTTTGCGAAGTTTCGGGATATTGAGTTATGGGTTCGATGCAAACCATAGTTGGCACAGGCGACCAAAGCATAAAATTACCAAAACCACCCGTTGTAAGTTTAACATCGAAGCCGCTGTCTTTTACCAATAAAATCTCTTCTTTGCCTAGAACCGGAAAAGCAGTATTTCCGCCGTGTATAATGTGGTCGAGCGTAACGCTTCCGCCTTTCCATTCAAAGTATTCACTGTTATAACCCGAAAGTACAAAAGCCGGATGATAGCCCAGCATGTAAGGCATACCTTCTGCACTTTCAAATTCAAACGTTACACGCAATGAATCGTTTGTGATTTCAAATGTTTTGGTAAAGAGAAAGTCGTAAGTCCAGAACAATTCTTTTTGCTCCGAACGTTTAGGGAATTTAGAGTTTAGAATAACACTTTGAGCAATGTACTTTTTAGAATACCTTACTTTTTGTGCCGATTGGTTTTCGAGAGTATAAGTCATTTCTCTGAGCAAGCCGTGTTGGTCTTGCTTGCAATCGCCTTTGGGAGTTGAAACTGTGTACTTATTCGCTTGAGTAGGTCCTATGATTGGAAACATTTCGGTATCGGTAAAAGCCCAACCTTCGTCTTCGCGGTTGTGCATAAGCTCTTCGCCATCTTTTATGTAGCTTATCAATTCGCCCATCAGAAAGCTTGCCGACGATTTTTGGTCAGTGCTGTGAATTGTAATGGTTTGTTTCATCGTTTTTTTCAATGGATTATTATAAGAAATATATTTATTTGATAAAACTTTGTTTTAATTGAAAATTACAAAGCAACAGTTACTGTAACTTATGAAGCTCTTCCTTGCTTAAACCTGTTTCTAGTGATATATCTTCAATAGATTCATTGTATTTAAGCATTTTAAGTGCTAGTTTAATTTTAGCTTCTTTTTCTTTTGTTAAGGCTTCATTTTTTTGCTTTTGAGCATCTTC
>DZBP01000114.1:6029-10193 GCA_022729915.1 Draconibacterium orientale
TCTTCAAGTTGGTCTTTATATTCTTTCAAACCATCATAAATCGCAGTTTTTATTTCGCTTTCTCTAATACGTTGTTCTTTGATGTAATTATCATAGACTTCCTTTTCAAAGCCAGTCAAGTTATCGACTCTCAGTTTTTCTTTGGCAGACTGCAATCCTTTGGCTTTAAATTCGTCTTTTATTTCGCTGTTTTTTAGAAAATAAATCCACTCATCGAGTGTGTCTTTGGCTATATTATCAAAATTGTTGGTTTTGATAATGTAATACGAAGTATATAAATCGGCTATATTTTGAGCAGAATACATTTCTTTCTGTGTTTTACTGAGTTGCAGTAAATCATTTTCGTGTAAACCTTTAAAAACGGTATTGCCTACATAAATGTAGTCTTTGCCTTGACCTAATTCAAAATAGACAATATTAATAGAATATACTTTTTTCACTTGAGTATATTCCTCGCCAATGAAAATATGCTCGGTAATTAATTTGGCTTGTGCATAGTTCATTCTATGAAAGTAATCGTGTTGCTTTTCGTTTTGAACTTCGATTAAAATTAATTCATCGTTTTCGTTTTTGGCTAATAAGTCCACACGATTAAATTTATCGTTTTGATGCTCTTTGTTGCTTTCGCTTTCAATTATTTCTTGAATTTTCACATCAAATCTCAATAACTCAGACAAAAAGCCTTCTAATACATCAAAATTTGCTTTTTGACGTAGTAGTCTTTTAATAGCCCAATCGAAGCGGATATGTATGTTTCTATACATTTTGTTATATTTTACTGTTTTAAAATTTTAATGCACAACTTCCAATGCAAAGTTACGATATTTTTCTAAATAAAAACAAAACCTAAACATCTTTTCTATAGTTATCAATTAGCGTGATAGCATTTGTTTTATCCGTTGCAAGTTGTTGTTTAAGAGCCTCTATGTTTGCAAACTTTTGTTCGTTGCGTATTTTATCCAGTAGTACTATTTTGATGTTATGGTCGTAAATAGTTTCCGAAAAGTCGAATATATTTACCTCGAGGCTAAGTCTTTTCCATTGAGTTTCGAGTGTTGGTCTTGTGCCTATATTCATCATTCCATAGTATAATGCATTGTTAAAGTGCACTTCCACAGCATAAACGCCCTTTGCAGGTATCAATTTATACGTTTCGCTTACTTCAATGTTTGCGGTAGGAAAACCAATATTTCTACCTAACTTTTGACCATGCACTACTTTACCGCTAAACATGTAGTTGTAGTTTAAATAGTTTTTGGCAAGCAATATGTTGCCATCGAGCAAAGCATTTCGTATTTTGGTAGAACTAATGTTGATGTTTTTCTCCGAAAAAGCTTCAATTTGTTCTAAGTAGAAATTGTGCTTCGCTGCTGCTTGTGCTATACAATTGACCTCGCCTTGTCGGTTGTGTCCAAATTGGTGGTCGTAACCAATGATTAAGCCTTTTATATTGAGTTGATTTATTAAAATAGTTTCGATAAACTCACTTGCCGAAAACTTAGAGAACTTTTTATCGAACGGAAAAACAATTAAATTGTCTATTCCGGTTTGTCGGAACAATTCGATGCGTTCTTCTATGGTATTGAGCAATTTAAGGTCTTCAACATTGGGAGAAAGCACCATGCGTGGGTGAGGCCAGAAAGTTAGAACAGTACTTTGAGCATTTTCGAGCTTCGCTTTATCTACAAGGCGTGTAATTAGTTGTTGATGCCCTAAATGCAAGCCATCGAACGAACCTATAGTGAGAAAGGTATTGCTAACCTTGTAATCTTCTATGTTGTAATAAACCTTCACGTGCACTTTTTTTTAGTGCACAAATATAAAAAGTTTAGTCTTTAACTGCAAATTAAGGTTTCAAATTTGAAAATGTGTTAATTTGAAAATGTGTTAATTCTTAAAACATTAAACATTAAACATCGAACATTAACAATTGTTTAAATAAAAATACCTACTATTAGGTATGGCGTTACTTATTTAATTATTTTACTTTTGCAATGTTTTAATTTTAAAAAAAAGAAAAACAATAAATACTTATTTTAGTTGTCGTTAATAAAAGCAATACAATGAAAAACAAACACATCGTTCCGCTCGATGTTCGTCCTATTCTTAGTTCGGGCACAGACCCATTCCATGAGATAATGAAAACATTAGAAACATTGAAAAGCGAAGAAACGTTATTGATTATTAATACTTTTGAACCCATTCCGTTGTTGAACAAACTGAAAAACATGGGTTATACTTATTTAGTAGAACGTCCAAACTCTGATGAAGTACATACTTTCGTAACCAAAGTAGGCGAAAAACTCAATTTGGGTTTGTCTGAAACTGCTTTGGAAATGGATTTTGAGTTGGCATCGAAAAAGTTTGAAGGCAAAATGCACGAACTTGATGTACGTGCACACGAAATGCCTATGCCTATGGTACTTATTTTGGAAGAAATAGAAAATCTCGATGCCGGACATGCACTCTTTGTTCATCACAAACGCTTGCCTCAGTATCTTTTGCCCGAACTCGAAATTAGGGGATATGCTTTGGCTACTAAAGAAATAGACAAAGACAATATGAAACTGATTATTTTTAAAAAGTAAAAACACATAAGTAATTATGAATTATTAATTATTAATTATTAATTTAATAATTTGAACAGAATTTACTATACTTTTATTTTATTAGATATTTAGTTTAAAAATATTTATACTAATAAATCTGGCAATTAAATTTATTAAAATCTTGTTTAGAATAATATAAACAAATTTAAAACATTCACTTAAAAAAATTATAACTTATAAATGAATGCAGGTTTAAGTACACAAAATGCGCCACACTCCAGCGTAGTGGTGCCACATTATGCTTTTGGAGCTATTGCTTTTTTGGTAGCTTCGGTTTTATTATATTTTGCTTCCGACCAAGTTGTTTTCAGTTTTGTAGGACCACACGCATTGGGTATTGTGCATATTTTGGTTCTAGGCTGGATTAGTATGATTATTTTCGGAGCATTGTATCAATTGATTCCCGTAGTGATGGAAGTAAAGTTGTATAGCGAACGTTTGGCTTACACAAGTTTTGCTTTGCTGGCAACTGGCACGGTTTTGCTTTCGTTTACTTTCTGGCAAAACTACATAGGGCACAATCCTTTGGTAGATGCAGGTGGAACATTTGTGCTAGTTTCGGTTATTCTATTTGTAATCAATGCGCTTAAAAGTGCAGCCAAGACTCAGCAAAAAACTATTGAAAATAGATTTATAATCAATTCGGTTGTTTGGCTTGCTTTAACAGTGTTTTTGGGTATATTTATTATTATCAATGCCAAAGTAGGAATTATTAGCCACACCAACATCGATTTACTCAAAATTCATGCGCTTTGGGGCATAATGGGCTGGTTTGTGTTTTTGGTGATAGGTGTAGCCAGTAAATTGTTGCCTATGTTTTTCATAGCGCACAATTTGAAAATTAAATACCTTCACTGGTCGTATTATTTAGGCAACACAGGTTTGGTTTTGCTTTCGGTGAGTTTTTATTTCAATTGGAGTAATTGGGTAAATGTTACTTTGGCTTTGCCTATCATGTTAGGACTTTTCTTCTTTGCACGTTACAATTACGATGCGTACAAAGCACGCTTGCGACGCAAGTTAGATGTTGGAATGAAACTTTCTGTTATGGCATTTGTATTTCTGGCATTGACATTGTTTTCAGGTATTTTGTCTTTATTAAATTTAGAGGTTTTCAATTCTTTCCATGCACAGATAATAAGTATTTATGGAACTAGTCTTGTTTTGGGCTTTTTTACTTCACTCATACTTGGTCAGATGTACAAAACGCTACCATTTATAGTATGGTTGCAGAAGTACCAGAGCAAAGTAGGCAAATTCAAAACTCCTATGCCCGCCGATATGTATTCCGACAAAGTAGCTAATGCTCACTTTTACAGTTATATTGTAGCTATTTTATTTTTATTTGCCGGTTTTTTAACACAAATGCCAATGCTTATCAAATTTAGTTCTATTGCTTTTACAATCACAGCTTTGTTGCATAGTTACAATACGTTTGTAATTATATTTCACAAACAAAAGCTGGAAGAGATTGTACGTAAAAAGAAAACAGTGTAATGTTATTAATTAATAATTAATAATTAATAATTAATAATTAATAATTAATAATTAATAA
>DZBP01000115.1 GCA_022729915.1 Draconibacterium orientale
GTAATGAGCATTAGCGACGAACTGGTGTGTACTACCAAAGCAAAAGCATTTCCGTTGGGCTCAATAGCTACACCAAAAATAAAAAGTGTGCGAGTAACTAGCCAATGCCAAGCACCGATGCCTCCTTGTACGGGCACTACCATTCCCAAACCCGCCATAACAAAGACCGTTAAGCCCGTTAAAGGCGTTAAGTGCGAAGTAAAATCGAACGCAAAAAAGGCAATGTAAAGCATTAAGAAATAAATAAGGTAAATGAAAAGGCTATGAAAAATAAATTCCCATTTACGTTTGAGTTGCGAAATCGTTTTTAATCCGGACCAGAATTTTAGCACAAATTCTTTTATTTTGATGTAAAGTTTAATATGTTCTAATTTGTGTTGAAGTTTTACAAACGCAAAAATCATCGACAAAAAAACAATTCCCAAAGCTGCAATAGTCCATTTATTGTCGATGAGCATCATTATTTTGCTCAACGAACCCGGATTGTTTTCTATAAATTGCAGCAAAACACTTGTTTGAGTAACCACCACAATTAACAAACAAATAAGCAAAAGCAGCATATCCACAGCACGTTCCATCACTACGGTTCCAAACAATTCGGAAAACGGAATTTTTTCATATTTTTTCATCACACCCACACGGCTAACTTCGCCCAAACGAGGTAACGCATAGTTAGCCAGATACATAACCATAACAGCCGAAAAAGTATTGAGCAACTTAGGTTTGTAACCAAGTGGTTCGATTAAAATATTCCAACGCATAGCTCTGCTAACATGGCTCAAAATTCCAAGCAAAAGCGAAAGCCCAATCCAAGCAAAATTTGTTTTACTAATTTCTGCTTTAAGCGAATCAATTTCCTGATTTTTAAAAACATACCAGAATATCAATAGGCTTAAGCCAAAGAATACCATAAATTTTAAGATATTGAGAATTTTTTTGTTCATATTGTCGTTTTTTTGTCTTTAAAACTTTAAATTTGCAGCAAAATTTGAGTTTTTATAGAAACTTTGTTTTCGTTTTTAATCCGTTTGATAGAAAAAATTAAGCACTCGTGCTATTTTATTTGGAGCAAATCTTTGTTGTAATCAAATAAATTTAAAGCACTTGGCAAAATAAACTATACAATTAAATTTGGTTCACTACTTAACAACTCATTTTTATTATTGGAAATTTTATTTTCAAAAAAAAAATCCAATTTAAAATACTAATTAGTACTAGAAAGAAAACTCAATTCTTTTGGAAAAAAGCCCCAAACCCCTAAAGTGGCTTATGTAACGTTTAGTAAATCAACGTGTTTCAAAAAGTCCCCTTTAGGGGATTTAGGGGCAAAGACTAGAAATGCTAGTTTTCTTTCAAATACTAATTATAGCATTAATTTTTTTTTAACGGCACAAATATACGATAAAATGATTGTAAGAGCGAAAAAACATTTAGGGCAACATTTCCTAAACAACGAAAATATAGCACAACGAATAGTTAACTCACTTGTAACTAAACCACAAGCCGACACCGTTTTGCTCGAAATTGGTGCCGGAATGGGCGTTTTGACTCAATATTTAGTCAAAAAAGAATACTCCTTTTATGTTATAGAAATAGATTCGGAAAGTATCGAATATCTAATATCGGCTTTTCCTAGTTTAAAAATAGAAAATAAATTAATAGAAGGCGACTTTTTGAAAATTGATTTTGATGTTTTAAATGCAGAGAAAGTTGTAATAATTGGTAATTTTCCTTACAACATTTCGAGCCAAATACTGTTCAAAGTATATGAAAACAAAGAAAAAGTGCCCGAAGTAGTAGGAATGTTTCAAAAAGAAGTAGCCGAACGCATTGCCTCAAAGCCCGGAAGTAAAAAATATGGAATTTTGAGTGTTTTGTTGCAAGCATTTTATGATATTGAATATTTATTTACGGTCGATGAGAACGAATTTAACCCACCACCCAAAGTAAAATCGGCTGTTATTCGGTTGATTCGCAACGAGGTAACTCATTTGAATTGCGACGAAAGGTTATTCAAAACCGTAATAAAAACAGCATTCAACCAAAGACGCAAAATGTTGAGCAATTCATTGAAACAAATGATGGAAGGCAAATTAATATCTCCAGAATTGGCTCAAAAACGACCAGAACAACTCAGTGTAGCCGAATTTGTTGATTTAACAAACCAAATAGCAAAGTGAAAATAATTTTTTATCTATACTGCAAACGTTTATAATTTTAACTTTTATTCTAATGCAATTGTTTCGTAATTAGAACTTTGCCAAAGTTTTAAACTTTGGCAAAGTTTCGGTTTACAGTATAAAAGTATTGATTCATAATCCTTAATTCATAAAAACTCATGCAATTTGAATTAACCAAAGAATATATTGATAATTTAAAAGAAATTATCAATAATAAAGACGAAGCGCATGCCAAATGGCTAATGGGCGAATTGTATGCGGTTGAAATAGCCGAAATTTACGATAAACTGACCATCGATGAAGCAAAATTTTTGTTTCTCTTGCTCGAAGGCGAAACGGCTGCTGATGTACTTGCCGAATTGGAAGAAGATGATAGAGAGCGTTTTTTGAAAGTTTTACCTCCAGAACTGATAGCAAAAAAATTCATCGACGAAATGGATTCCGATGATGCTGCCGACGTATTGAGCGACTTGCCTGATTCTATGAAAGATGAGGTTTTGCAAAACCTATCTGATGTGGAACAAGCCGGCGATATTGTCGATTTGCTCAATTACCACGAAGATACAGCCGGCGGTTTGATGGCTAAGGAGCTGATAAAGGTTAATTTAGATTGGAATATTAAAACGTGCATCAAAGAACTTGGCAGACAAGCCAAAGACGTAGATGAGGTTTATTATGTTTATGTGATTGATAATGATGACGTTTTGCATGGAACACTCTCGCTGAAAAAACTTTTGATTTCACAAGAAGGCACACGAATAGGAGATATTTACAATCCTGAGATTATTTCGGTAAAAACTGATGAACCTTCAGAGGAAGTAGCCAAAATTATGCAGAAATACGATTTGGTTGCGTTGCCAGTAACGGATACGATTGGTCGGCTTGTTGGGCGCATAACCATCGACGACGTAATCGATGTAATGCGCGAAGAGGCTGATAAAGACTACCAAATGGCTTCTGGTATTTCCGAAAATGTAGAATCGACCGATAGTATTTGGCTTTTGACCCGTGCTCGTTTGCCTTGGCTTTTGATTGGTTTGGCTGGCGGAATCGTTGGTTCTATTGTGATTAGTGGTTTTGAGAATGAAATAGCAAAATATGCAGCAATGGCATTTTTTATTCCTTTAATAGCAGGCATGGGCGGAAATGTGGGTGTTCAATCGGCTGCGATTGTAGTTCAGGGCTTGGCTAGCAATACATTAGGCTTAGATAGTACTTTTAGGAAAGTGGTAAAAGAATTTTCAGTAGCTTTAATTAATGCTATTTCGCTGTCTTCGATTGTTTTTTTCTACAATTTAATGTTTTCTGATTCGTATGCACTTACCCTTGCTGTGAGTTTGTCGTTGTTTATGGTTCTTGTGTTTTCTTCTGTTTTCGGTACTTTCGTACCATTAACTTTGCACCGTTTTAAGATTGACCCCGCTTTGGCTACTGGTCCGTTTATAACTACGGTCAACGATATTTTGGGTACATTTATCTATATGTTCACTGCCAAATTCATTTTTTCGTACTATTCAGGTGTTTAATTTATTTTATTAAATCTTGATGGTAAAAAAAAGATATTTTTTGTCCGCCATTTGAAGTATTTATCTTTTTTTCTTGATGAAACTATTTTTTTTTATTGCCAGTGCAATTATTTTGTTTTATGTACTCCTTATAATAAGCTATATTTGGGGTTGGTTTTTGAATATTAAAAAAAATAAGTCTTTTGAAAAAATAGAGAAACAAGCTTCAGAAAACACAATAAATGAAATAAATCTTTCTGTATTAGTTAGTTGTAGAAACGAAGAACAAAATATTGCAAGCTTATTATCTGCCTTATTGAATCAAAATTTTGAAGGCAATTACGAAGTAATAGTAATAAATGACCATTCTACTGACCAAACCGAATCAATTTTGATCGATTTTGCACAAAAATACACACATCTGAAATTTTTTTCATTGCAAAGTGCGCTAGGAAAGAAGCAAGCCATTGCTTTAGGTATCGAAAAGGCTTCATCTGAATTTATTGTAGTTACCGATGCCGATTGTATAATGAGTCCTAATTGGTTATCTGGTTATTACACTGCTTATCAAAGCACAAAAGCTCAATTAATTTCAGCACCTGTACTTTTAAAAGGCGATAACTTCTTTGGCAAATTACAAGAATTGGAATTTTTAAGTCTAATAGGCTCAGGAGCAGGTTCTATTGGAATAAATAGAGGCATAATGTGTAATGGAGCAAACCTTGCATTTACAAAGCAACTTGCATTGAATCAGGATTCTATGAAATTTGACGAAATTTCGGGCGACGATGTCTTTTTATTACAAACTGCAAAAAAGCAATATCCAAAAAAAGTTATTTTCTTGCCTTTTTTAGATTTATCAGTAACTACACCAGCCGAAAAAAAGCTCATTGGATTTATTAATCAACGAATGCGTTGGGCTTCAAAATCAACTTCTTATACCGATTTTGATATGATTTGGGCAAGTTGGTTAGTTTTTGGAGCAAATCTGTGTATTTTGCTTGTTTTCTTGTTTTCTGTATTTTTTGATGGATATTGGATTCTTTTTTTGAATCTTTTCCTACCCAAACTTAGTATCGACTTTCTTTTTTTGGCTATTATTACCATTCATTTTCATAAAAAAAACGTGTTAATGTATTTTTTTCCTTTATTTATTGTGTATCCATTTTACATTGTTTTTGTAGCTATTTTAAGCCAGATTATTGGTTTTTCGTGGAAGAAAAGGCTTTACAAATAAAAAGAGCAACTCATTTGAATTGCTCTTTTGTATGATAATCTGTTAGTTTTCTGAAAATTAGTGTCCCATTTCTGAAATAAATTTGATTCTAATCAGCCTTATATCATCTTCAGAATATTCATCTTCACCAAGTACTTCCAAAGCATGTTCGATAGATTCATTTTCAGCTTCGGCAAAATAATCAAATACTTCGTCTTGATGGTCTTTGTCTAACACTTCGTCTATGTAATAATTGATATTAAGCTTAGTACCGGAGTTGATAATTGCTTCTATTTCAGTTAGTATCTCAGTCATTTCTAAACCTTTCGATTCTGCAATATCCTCGAGCGAAACTTTTCTGTCGATACTTTGAATGATATGAACTTTCAACGCCGATTTGTTGGCTACGGTTTTTACCACCATATCTTGTGGTCGCTCAATTTCATTTTCTTCAACGTATTTTTTTATTAAATCGATAAATTCTTTGCCATATCTTTTGGCTTTTCCTTGTCCAACTCCCGAAATTTTGGTCAATTCTTCCATTGTTATTGGATATTGAATTGACATATCTTCAAGTGAGGGGTCTTGAAAAATAACAAAAGGAGGTAATTCTTTTTTCTTAGAGATTTTTTTTCTTAAATCTTTAAGTAATGCAAACAGTTGAGGATCAGACACGCTTGAGCTCGATTGTGGCACATTCATGTCATCGTCTGGATTTTCATAGTTGTGGTCTTTTGTAAAAGAAACCGTGAAAGGCTGCCTTATAAAGTCTTTTCCTTTGTTTGTTAATTTTAGAAGACCATAGTTTTCAATATCTTTTTCGATAAAATGTAAAACTAAAGCTTGTCGCAAAATAGCGTTCCAAAGTTTCACATCATCATCAATTCCAGAACCAAATGCTTTGATTTTATGATGTTGGTAAGTTTTTATTGCTGAGGTAGATACACCAGCAATAACGTTAGCAACATGGTCTATTTTGAATTTTTCTTGCATTTCAAGAATTGCTTTCAAAGCCGTGAGCAAGTGATTTTTGCCATTAAATTTAGGCTTTGGATTTAAGCAATTGTCGCAATTATTGCAAGTTTCTTCAAGTTCTTCACCAAAATAATTGAGTAATAATTTCGGTCGGCACACCGAAGACTCAGCAAAAGCTACCGTTTCAGAAAGCAATTGTTTTCCAATTTCTTGTTCTGCAACGGGTTTGCCTTGCATAAATTTTTCAAGTTTTTGTATGTCTTTGTACGAATAAAATGTAATACATTTACCTTCGCCTCCGTCTCTACCCGCTCTACCTGTTTCTTGATAAAATCCTTCTAAGCTTTTAGGAATGTCATAATGAATCACATAGCGCACATCTGGCTTGTCTATTCCCATTCCAAAAGCAATGGTTGCAACAATAACATCTACATCTTCCATCAAAAATTTATCTTGATTTCCGGTGCGAGTAGATGAATCCATTCCTGCATGGTAAGCTAAGGCTTTGATGTTGTTCACTTTTAAAGTTTCAGCAAGTTCAACCACCTTTTTTCGACTCAAACAATAGATGATTCCAGATTTTCCGTGATTTTCCTTGATAAAACGAATGATTTGTTTTTCAGGATCAACCTTTGGGCGAACTTCATAATATAAATTTGACCTAAAGAATGAAGCTTTAAATACTTTTGCACTTAAGATACCTAAATTTTTTTGTATATCGTGTTGAACTTTAGGCGTAGCTGTTGCAGTTAATGCAATAATAGGTGCTACACCTATTTCTTCAATAATAGGTCTTATTCTTCGGTATTCGGGTCTAAAATCGTGTCCCCATTCAGAAATACAATGTGCTTCATCTATAGCATAGAACGAAATTTTAATAGACCGCAAAAAGTCAATATTGTCTTCTTTTGTAAGCGATTCAGGTGCCACATAAAGAAGTTTTGTTTTTCCTTTGGCAATGTCGTTTTTAACTTGTTGAATTTGCGATTTGTTTAATGATGAATTTAAAAAGTGAGCCACTGAATCGTTTTCACTGTGGTTTCGCATTGCGTCCACTTGGTTCTTCATCAACGCAATAAGCGGCGATATAACAATTGCTGTACCTTCTTTTAATAAGGAGGGCAATTGATAGCACAACGATTTTCCTCCACCGGTAGGCATTAAAACAAAAGAATCTTGTCCTTCTAATAAATTTTGAATTACTTTCTCTTGGTCGCCTTTAAACTTACTGAATCCAAAATATTTCTTTAATGCAACATGTAAATCCATTCGTAATATTTAATGTTTTAAGTTTTTTAATGGTTATTTTTATATAATTTTGGGGGTCAAAGACCTTTATTATGTTGTATTATTACTATTTTAAAATCTAAGTAGTAATAACTAATTTAAATGATTCTTATATTTTTCTTGAAGAAACAATCTTTATTTTAGTTGTAAAATTGTAAAATATTGATTTTAAGTTATTTGTATTTCTTATTTTGAGTTATTTATTATTTTTATGCCTTTTATATTTAAAATAAAGGACCAATAATGTTTATTTTATAAAAAATCTAAATACTTTTGCCTATTCTTTATATTGAGTATCAAAGTTAGCAATATTAATTTTATTTGCAACCTTTTTTTCAAAAAAAACATTATTTTTTTTAGAAGAATAGGTGTTTTTTGTTGTATATTGCTGCAAATTAGTTATTTATATAATTGTTATTTTTTTATAAAATTAAAATATTTTATACATTTTTTCCTATAATATGGCAAATAATAATGACGAAATGAATTTTTTAGAGCACTTAGAGGTTTTGAGGTGGCACTTAATAAGATCAATTATTGCAATAATGCTTGTTGCAATTGTAGCTTTTATATATCGCGAATTTATTTTTGATGAGATAATTTTAGCTCCCAAAATGAGCTCTTTTATTACAAATCGCTTATTTTGTGATTTTGCAAATTACATCGAAAGCCCATCAATATGTATTAATAACCAGCCATTTCAAATAATTAATATTAAAATGGCAGGGCAATTTTCTACACATATTTCCGTTTCTATAATTGCTGGATTTGTAATTGCTTTTCCTTATTTTTTCTGGGAAATCTGGCAATTTTTTAAACCAGCATTGTATTCAAAAGAAATAAAACATGCACGCGGAGCTGTATTTTTTACGTCAATATTGTTTACATTTGGAGTTGCTTTTGGTTATTACCTCATTGCGCCTCTTTCTGTACATTTTCTGGGAGGATATGTTGTTAGTAACCAGGTTGTAAATCAGATAGATATTGAGTCATATATTGCCACAATAACATCTGTCGTTTTAGCCTCAGGAGTTGTATTCGAACTTCCCATGTTTATCTATTTTTTGAGCAAAATAGGTCTCGTAACACCTGAATTTCTCAAAATTTATAGACGACATGCAATTGTTCTTATTTTAATTTTGGCAGCAATAATTACTCCACCCGACATTTTTAGCCAAATTTTAGTAGGGCTTCCATTAATTGGTTTGTATGAAATTGGTATTGTAATTTCAAAAAGAGTGAACAAAAAACTGCAAGTTGAATATGGCTTAAAACCCATAAAATAGTTATTTTAAAGCTAAATTTTGATTTAGAAATTAAGGAAAATGAAATTATATACACAAAATATTGTAAAGAAATACGGAAAAAGAACCGTAGTAAAAGGAGTTTCTCTGGAAGTAAATCGCGGTGAAATTGTAGGTTTATTGGGACCAAATGGCGCCGGAAAAACAACATCTTTTTACATGATAGTTGGATTAATAAAAGCCAATTCTGGTAAGATTTTCTTAGATGACATTGATATAACAAAATTTCCAATGTATCAACGAGCAAAGTTAGGAATAGGCTATTTAGCTCAAGAAGCATCAGTTTTTAGAACACTCAGAGTAGAAGACAACATTACAGCTATTTTAGAGATGACAAAACTTTCAAAAAATGAGCAAAAGCTTAAATTAGAAAGCCTTCTTGACGAATTTGGGCTTCAAAAAATCCGAAAAAGTAAGGGAATTCAGCTTTCAGGCGGAGAACGCCGAAGAACTGAAATTGCTAGAGCCTTGGCTATTAATCCCAATTTTATTTTGCTTGATGAACCTTTTGCCGGAGTTGATCCAATTGCGGTAGAGGACATTCAGCATATAATTTCAAAATTAAAAGAAAAAAACATTGGTATTTTAATAACAGACCACAATGTTCATGAAACTCTTTCTATCACAGATAGAGCATATTTATTATATGAAGGGGATATTTTAAAAGCAGGAAATGCTGTTGAATTGTCTGAAAATGAAGAAGTAAGACGCAAATATTTGGGTAAGAATTTTGTCCTTCGCTAAGTAATTTCTTGAAATAAAAAAAAATAGTACCTTGTATTACATTTTGTTTTTTACTATTAGCTAAGTGTAAATGTTTGTATTACATTGAAATAATAAAATCTTACGGGCTTTAGTTTAATTCCATTTATTCAATTTAAAATCATTTTGAAAAATAGTCTGATATTTCACTTCTTATATATAGGAGTAAAATCAGGCTATTTTTATTTAACTTGCTACACATTGCTTTTTCTAACAGATATATAGTTGGAAATTTTAAACACATTCAATTTGTAAAGCAGAATTCATTTTCTTTCAAATTTCTATTTACGAATGAATTTATTGTTGTTTTTAAATTTAAGTTATATTAAGTGTTTGATAATTAATTTATTATGCTTTTTTGTTTCTTGTATTTTCAGGTTTTATTTTTATTTATTTTTTTTCAAAAAACATCGTTTTTTAGAATTACATCAGTTTTTAATAGTTAATTTTAGCTATTATTTTAGCAAGTGTAATTATAATTAATGTTAAAAATTAGAAGAGATTATTTTTTAAATATTTGATAATAAATAAAATAATAACGCAGTCAATTCTTTTTGAAAAAAAAGAGTAATTTATATTTGCTTAATTTGAAATAGTCTTTACCTTTGCACCCGCTTTTCAAGATAACAGTAATTTAAAGCTGTAAGAAAAGTTGTTCTTTAAAAAAAATGGAAGGAAATATTTAAATCATAAAATCAAAGAATAAATTTGATAGTTACAATTTAAGTTTTTATCTTTGTAACCGTTTTTCAAGAAATTTTTTTTGAAAAAAGTTTCTAAAAATTAAAACAAAATTTGAAATCAAATTAAGTTTGAAAATTGTTTTGATAAATAGAAATA
>DZBP01000116.1 GCA_022729915.1 Draconibacterium orientale
TAAAACTATAAGAAAAAAACCTCTGCCTATTTGGTAGAGGTTTTTTTGTGGAAGAAGTTAGCCTATTTATGGTTTTGATACTCAAACTGTTTCGATTCAAATAAAAATTTGGTTTTTTCAACTAATTTATTGCCTAAACTGATTTATCTGGCAGCTCATTATTTTTTTAGCAAGTGTGTCAACCTGAAACGAATAGGTTGTGTGCTTTGGGCAGTTTGAAATAAATAGAATGGTATTTGCGTATTTCTTTTGTTCGTCGCTGATTAGTTTTAAATTTAATTCATTCTGCTCTTTGTTTTCGGGCATCACATTGCCCGATTCGGTGTGCACACAATCGCAATCGGGTATAATTATGTTAAATTTGTTTTCTCTGAGCGAATAAAGCCAGATTCGTTCAAACTTTGCACTAAAAAATGTAAGATAATTGCCAAAAAGCTTAAAATCAAAATCAGAGTCGGGGCATTTTTGAATGGTAGTTTGCTTAATTACCTCAAAATTTGAATTCAATATGAGCAAATTGTTGCGAATATCGTTGTAGAAATTTGATTCGTAGAAATAAGTGAGCATAAATGTAGAATCAGTCAAAATTTCGTAATACGATTCGAGCTTATAATCCGAATTTTTGAATTTTGAAACATAATAATCGTGAAAATTGAGCACTTTATTGTTCTTTATGCTGTAAATTTCATTAGCAGAAGCTACATAATTGCCTTTTGCTACCAAAAAACCTCCTTTTCCGAGATGCAATATTTTGCCTTCTAAGTTCATAACAATATAAATAATCTGGTTGCCCAAATCCAAATCGAACACAAACAAATTGTGCTGGTGTAGGTATTGCCTAAAAACGGGAGCATTGCTGCTTGTTACAAATGAATAATTGTGTGAGTAAAACGGTTTTAAATCAACAACTTTGTCAATTTTACCCGAAAATACCTTCTGCTTACCTTTATACATTTCTACTTCATAGAAAATGTTATTCACTTCAAAAGTAGTTATTTTATTCTCAATGGTGTCGGTATAAAAAAGCTGAGTAGCTTTATTTTGCTTGGCAAAGGTTTTCAACGTATAAACTTCGTTAGGACAGGAAAGCGAAAACTGTTGATGCTTTTCTTCTAATACAAACGAGACTTTTTCTCTGATGGTATCGTCAAAAAGCTTTTTTTTATTTGCTTGCTTGTCAATACTTTCAACACCAGAAAATAGGTAAAAAAAAGGCAAAAGTACTATATATGTATAATATTTTATCATCTAGCAAAAACAAAATGGTTATGTATTTTTGTTCTTTTTTTTCTATAGAACCAAAGCAATTTGAGTTTCAAAAATACAATTTTAAAATCAATTTTCAAAATAATCGACAAGTAAATCGTTATTTTCAAGCAGTAAATTGTAATCCTATTATCGGCAAGCTTATAGTTAACTAACTTATTATCGTCATATCAATTGTTTGCAAAATGCACACCAGTTAATTAAGCACTTGGCAAAATAAAATATACAATTGAATTTGGTTTGTTACATATTAGCAAACTGCTTATTCACAAATTGATACGATGACTTACCGATTTTTGAGGTTCGCTAAAAAAGCGTAAAAGGATTATGAATTTTTTCGTATCCGATATCTGTAGCTGGTCCGTGTCCGGGATAAATATCGGTATCATCGGGTAGGGTATAAAGTTTTTTAACAATTCCCGAAAGCAACAAATCCAAATTGCCATCAACCAAATCGGTACGCCCTATGCTTCCTTTAAATAGCACATCGCCCACTATAGCAAAGCTAGCTTCGGCACAGTAAAATACCAAACTACCGGCTGAGTGCCCTGGCACATGCAACACTTTTAGCAACGAATTGCCAAAAAATATTTCATCACCTTCGTTTAAGTAGTTATCTATCAATACACTTTCTGGAACTTTAAAGCCAAAGGAAGCTGCATAAGGAACTAGATTCTTTATTAACTTTTCGTCGTCTTTGTGCCCCCAAAGTGGCACCTTGTACTTTGATGCTAAAAACTTATTACCCAAAATATGGTCGAAATGCGCGTGAGTTATCAATATCTTTTCGAGTTCGAGGTTATTTTGCACTAAATAATCAGTCAATGTTTGTTGTTCGTATTCCGAAAAACAACCGGCATCTATAATAATACATTTTTTTGTTTCATCGTGCAAAATAAAAGTATTAACTTGCACTGGATTGAATATCATTTTTTTTAAAGTAATCATGGGTAGTTTTATTGTGTTTTTCATTCATTATAAAGCCAATAGAAAAAGAACTTGCTTATAAAGTTTGGTCTTTTTCGATACAATAATATACAATAAAATGAAATAAATAAATTTTTTTTAGTTAAAATAAAAACGTTGGTGTTTTTTAATAAAAAAAATATTATCTTTGGACTTCAATAATGTAATACATTTTTAGTGAAAAATAACCAAAAAAAACTAGCTAAACCTGAGATTTTTAAATATTAAAGTTTATGAAAAATTTAATCATTGAAAGAACTGAAAAAACGCCCTATGTAAATTTGAATCTAACTACTGGAGACATGGAGTTTTCAGGTCGCTCAAGACCGGAGTCGTCAATTAAATTTTACGAACCCATCGAAGATTGGCTATTAGAATATATCAAAAAGCCGGCAAACAAAACAGTAGTGAATTTTAAATTTGATTATTTCGATACCAGCTCATCGAAATGGTTTTTGACTTTGATAAAGCATTTTGAAACAATATACTTAGAAAAACACGATGTAATAATCAATTGGTATTACGACGACGATGATATTTTGGAGTATGGTGAAGAAATTAAAGATATTCGCGATGTGCCAATGAATTTACTCGAATTTTAATTCAATTAACTTTCTTCAATTAAAATGTTTATGTGTGTTGAAAATAAAAAAAGAATGTAGAGTTTCTTTTTTTTAAATCAAATTTTTTATAGCAAAACATTGCTATTTTAATTTCAAAACTTCCTAATAAGCACCTGTGCTATTTTAATTTGAGCAAGCCTTTTTGTAATCAACTAAATTCTAAGTACTTGGAAAAATAAAATATACAATTTAATTTGGTTCACTGCTTATTTGAAAAGAAACAAACAAAATAGATTTAAAATTCATTTTGTTTTAAAAGTTTATACATTTATTGAAAAATGTATAAACTATAAATAAGTTTTAAGAAACTTACTACGACTAGTGTTTTTCAATCGCTTAATTGCTTTTTCTTTAATTTGTCTCACTCTTTCGCGTGTGAGGAAAAAAACTTCGCCTATTTCTTCCAGTGTATGTGGCTGAACGCCATTTAATCCATAATAAAGTTTAATAATTTCGGCTTCGCGTGGAGTAAGAGTAGCCAATGAGCGTTCTATTTCTGTGCTCAATGAGTCCGAAATCAAATTCCTGTCGGGGCTTGGCAAATCGCTGCTAATGAGCATATCTTCGAGTGAGCCATTTTCGCCTACCTGAATAGGTGCGTCAATAGAAACATGTCTATTAGAGCTATCCATCGAATCTCGCACATCAGAAGGAGCAATTTCCAATTCGTTTGCTATTTCCTCGTGTGTAGGTGCGCGTTCGTATTTTTGCTCGAGCACCGAAAAAACTTTAGCTACTTTATTTATCGAACCAATTCGATTTAAAGGAAGCCTTACAATACGCGCTTGCTCAGCCAAAGCCTGCAATATCGATTGGCGAATCCACCAAACTGCATACGAAATAAATTTGAATCCTCGAGTTTCGTCGAAACGTTGAGCTGCTTTTATTAGTCCTAAATTACCTTCGTTGATTAAGTCGGGCAAGCTAAGTCCTTGATTTTGGTATTGTTTTGATACCGAAACCACAAACCTTAAATTCGATTTTATTAGTTTATTCAAAGCTGCTTTATCGCCTTTTTTTATGCGTTTAGCCAGTTCTACTTCTTTTTCGGGAGTAAGCAATTCAACCTTCCCTATTTCTTGCAGATATTTATCAAGAGAAGGAGTATCGCGGTTAGTAACCTGTTTTGTAATTTTTAATTGCCTCATTTACTTTGTGGTTTAGATATTAATGTTTACTTTTTACAAAATAATATTGCTAACTTTTATACTTTTATTGCTTTGATTGTTTTTTTAAGAAAATGATATATCGTGAACTTTCTAAAAATTCTAATTCACAAGCTGTTTTATCTATCTATTTGTTTCTAAATTTAACCATTTTATAATCAATAATTTATTAAAGAAATTAAATTTATTTTGGTTAAAAAATGTGAAAACAAAACAGCCGTAAAAATATAAATAATTTCAATATCTAAAAATATTGTTTTATTTTTTTATAGCCACTTTGCAGTAATTCTATTAAAATACCTTTTAAATTTTCTTTAAATTGTTTTTTCTAATGCTGTTCAAGTACTTCTTCGTTTTTACAATCTATTTATTATGAGTAAGTTAATATTTTGATATAGTCAAAACAGCTTTTATTGAAGTATTAAATTTTCACGAAAGATAATAATACATCTTTTTTTTTATAGTTACACAAACATCGTTCCGAACAGCACTTAGGCTAAGAAAAAAAGACAAAACTTTTAATTCTTTTCGTTTTTATTCTATTTATAGTTTGTAAGGTATTCAAAATTACCTTATAATAGAGCAAACTTTAATAAAAATTAAAAAACCGCAAAGCAGTTAAAAAAACAGCTTTGCGGTTAAGCAATAAAAATATTTAAAAAAGTAGAATTATCCTATTTTGCTAATAGCTCCAAAAATAACCAAAGCGTAGATGAGAAATCTCAAATAACGAGTAAGTCCAAACAACAGAAATTGCTTGAATGGATAGCGCAACATGCCTGCTGCTGTTGAAGTTGTAGCGTAAGGCAAGGGAAATAAAGCCGCAAAAATAATCACAAAACCTCCCCATTTTCTTATGAGTTTGAAGTTTTCTTTGTTTTTTTCTTCTATCCAATATTTAATTTTAGGAAATTTATTTAAATAAACACCTATGAAATAGGCATTTATACCTCCAATGTATGAAATAGTAGCAAGAATGGCAAGGTACAAAAATTTGAGGTCAAATTGTTGAGCCCAAGCGATAAAGAAATCGGGAGGTATCCAACCCAAAACCGACTCCGAAACCAAAAATATGCTCAATACAGAACCGGTTGAATGGTTTTGAATGAAATTGCGTAAAACACTACCAAGGTCAAAATACTGATTCAATGCTAAAATAGCAACCACAATCAATCCTAACGTAATCACCATTTTAATAGTGTTCTGTATTAAAAACGGATAAAGCTTGGTTCTGATGTTTTTTTGGTGAATTAATCGTAATGTTTGCCAAAAGGTTCGCTTTTGTTTTGTAGCTGTTCGCACCATATTTTTCGTAGTCTTTAAAATTGGTTATTTTTTTATAAAACGTTTGTTTTGTTGGCTTATTATCGTGAATTAACTTGAAAAAAATTTAAAAGCTAATTTGATAGCAAATTGGTTCGATAATTTCGGGTGCAAAGTTAACGATACAAAATCATTGTATCAGCATGATTAAGAATAATTAACAGAAAAAAAAGAATTAATAAAAGTTAAAAAAAACAGTTCCTCATTTTTTTTATAAAAAAAAGAAAATTTTAGTTGAATTTATAAAAAGTTTATATATTTGTACTTTATTTAAACTAAATAAAAATAAGAAAAAATTAATTTAATATCTTATTTCGAACAATCAACTCGATATTTGTGCTATTAAAATATAGGAACAACTTTTTTTCATTTGATTGATTATTTAAATGTATTGAATTTAATTTTTCTAACAAATTATAACAACTAAAAATATGGCATTCAGTAAAGAACAAGTATTGGAAGCCTTGAAACAAGTGAGCTTTCCTGAAAAAAAACAGGATATCGTTTCGCTTGGCATGGTAGAAAATATTCAGATAACTGACGAAAAAATAAGCTTTAGCCTTCTTTTTCCTCAGTTTAACAATCCGTTCAAAAAATCAATGAAGAAGGCGTGTAAAGAAGCCATTGAATTGTACCTTGGACGCGAGATTTTGGTCGATGTGCTAGCAACCTCAAAAGTAAGCGTAGGCAGATTAGACCAAAAAGTAGAACAAAAAGACGTGTTGCCGGGAGTTAAAAATATTATTGCAATCGCTTCGGGCAAAGGCGGCGTAGGCAAATCTACAATGACCACAAACCTTGCTATTGGTTTAGCAAGAACTGGTGCTAAAGTAGGTTTGATTGATGCTGACGTTTATGGTCCTTCGATGCCCAAAATGTTTGGTGTAGAAGGTTCAAGACCTGTTATCGAACGAGTTGGCAACAAAGACTTTATTGTTCCCATTGAAAAATTTGGCGTTAAAATGCTTTCTATCGGATTTTTTGTAAAAGCCGAAGATGCTTTGATTTGGCGCGGTGCAATGGCTACAAGTGCTTTAAACCAGTTAATTAACGAAGGTCTTTGGGGCGAATTAGATTATTTGCTCATCGACCTACCACCCGGAACTGGCGATATTCACTTAACTATGGTTCAGGCAGTTCCGGTAACCGGAGCCGTTATCGTTAGCACTCCGCAAGATGTAGCGGTAGCCGATGCTATCAAAGGAATTAGTATGTTCAGAGCCAACAAAATAGAAGTTCCTATTTTGGGTCTTATCGAAAACATGGCTTGGTTTACACCCGAAGAACTTCCTGAGAATAAATACTACATTTTCGGAAAAAACGGTGTGAAAGATTTAGCGTTTAGATACGATTTGCCTTTGTTAGGTCAAATACCTTTGGTGCAAAGCATTAGAGAAGGTTCTGACGACGGACAGCCTGCTATTTTGTCAAAAGCAATCGTAGCTGAGGAGTTTGAAAAATTGACAGAAAACTTAATTCAACGTATCGAAGAGCGAAATGCTACACTTGCTCCTACCAAAAAGGTAGAAATAACCGATACTGCTGGTTGTGGCACACATTAATGTTTAATTAGTTAGGTGGTCTAATTTTATTTTGAAAAATTAAATTGGTTTTTATCATTTTAAGTACTAAATGAAACTAAACCATCTAAATTTATATTGAAAACAAATGGAAGAAAAACAAGAAATTTTAAGAAAAGTAAATGTTGTTCTTGAGCAAATTCGTCCTTACCTTCAAGCAGATGGTGGCGATATTAGTTTGGTAGGATTAACTGACGAAATGGAAGTTTGTGTTGAACTCGAAGGCGCTTGCAATGGTTGTCCGCACAAAACACAAACAATTCATGCTGGAGTAGAACGTACCTTGAAAGCATACATTCCTGAAATAAAAGGAGTTGTAGAAGTGAGTAAACAGTAGAGCTTTTGTAAATAAATAATGCAATATTCTTAAAAAAAGCTTTTCTTTTTAAGAACATTGCATTGTTTGTTTTTTTTGTAAGTAGAAAAACTACAAAAACGCTTCGTATTGCTCAGCAGTAAGGAGTTCGTCTAATTGAGCTACATCAGATAAAGCGATTTTAATCATCCAACCTTCGCCGTAAGGGTCTTTGTTGATGGCTTCGGGTTTGTCGTTCAATAATGGATTCACTTCTAGTACTTTTGCACTAACAGGCATGAACAAATCTGATACTGTTTTTACAGCTTCAATTGTTCCGAAAGTAGCTTCTTTGTCAAGTGTTTCGCCTTCTGTTTCTATTTCTACAAACACGATGTCGCCCAATTCGCCTTGTGCAAAGTCAGTTATACCTACATAAGCTTCTGAACCTTCTACTTTCAACCATTCGTGGTCTTTCGTGTATTTCAAATTTTGTGGAATATTCATTGTTTCTTTTATTTTATAGTTTTGATTTATAATTAATTAAAACGATTTTTCTGTTTCAAAATTCTTTTCAAAAATAAATAAATAATTTTTATTCTCACTTCTTTTTTTTAACAAATTTCAGTTTTATGTTTTTAAACTTGTTTTTGATGTATAAATGTTATTTAATTATTTTCCGTTTTTTTAATTCAAATCGTACAAACTATAAATTTTGAGACTTAACGACTTATAATTTTGATAAATATTTCGCATTACTATTTTATACTAAGATTTGAGTCAATTAAAACTTTGCAAGTGCCTCTTCTATTGTAGAAAACGAAGTTTGTTGATAAGGAATTTGAGCTTTATCGAGGTCGCTTTTTAAATGATTTCCTAGATTTATAAGCAAAACAATATCTACACCAGCCAGCATTTCTACTAAATCTGAATGCGAATGGCTTTCTGATTCGTGATGGTTGTGGTTGTGCTCGTGTGTATTTGTTTTATATTCAATGCTTTTAACTTCTTTCCCTATGAGTTCTATTAGAGCAAATTCTTTGGCTCTTCCGGTTCTGTCGGCTATTGTTTTTCTATCGTTTGTTGGAATTGCTATTTTCATCGTTTGTTTTTTTTAGAATTATTTTAAATGTAATTAACGTAAATTTAAGTAGCCAACCCAAATTAATCCAATGGTTAATTGTTGGGGGGCGATACTTTTTTGTAATTTTACAAAGATAAATGTTTTTGTTCAAATCAATTTTAATAACAACGTGATTTTGCTCAAATTAACTAAAAAAAAACAACTTTGTTGTTTTATTTAGAGTATTATTAGTGTAATTAAATAATTTTCAGGTGCTTGGCAAATAATACATACGATTGAATTTGATTTACTGCTTAAAATCCTTTTAATTTCTTTTTCTTTTTAGCCAATCCTCCTGAATTTACTTTTTTGTTCTTCTCTAGCTTTTCATGGAAAGCTCCTTTAGAACTTTTCATAGAAACTACCTTTAAATAGTCTTTGTCGTAAAGCAAAGGACGCTCCTCATCGTTGAAAATTGCAGAAATTTCAACCGAGTTGGGTATCGAAAGCATTGGGATTGTTTTTTTCATCAATGCTTCTATTTCTGCTTGGTATTTGCGCTCTGTTTCGTTTATAAAAGTAATAGAAACGCCTGTTTTATCTGCTCTTCCGGTTCTTCCTATTCGGTGAATGTAATCAGAAGGCACTTCGGGAGTGTCAAAATTTATTACATGCGTTACGTCAGAAATATCCAATCCGCGCGAAATCAAATCGGTAGCTATCAATAATTGAATGTTTCCACTTTCAAATCCATTAATAGTAGCAATACGATTGTTTTGCGATTTATTAGAATGAATTACACCTATTGATTTAGTGGTTTTGGTACTTAAATCGTCAAAAAGTCTATCGGCTAGTTTTTTTGTTGCCACAAAAACCAACACTTTATTCATTTCGGTTTCATTTTCGAGCAAATAGTTTAGCAAATTGACTTTGGTAAAATAATTTGGAACATGATACCCTTGTTGAATAATTTGTTCGAGAGGTGTTCCGTGAGGAGCTATTTCTATGGTTTGTGCAAGGTCAAAGAAATCGCGAATAATGCCCGCTACTTCGGTAGTAAGTGTAGCCGAAAACATCAAATTTTGCCTTCTTTCGGGCAACATTTCCATAATACTAACCAAAACCGAACGAAATCCTAAGTTCAACATCTCATCAACTTCATCGATAACAAAGCGTTGGATATTTTTAAGCCTAAGTACTCCGCTCAAATTCAAATCTATTAGTCGTCCCGGAGTGGCTACTAAAATATCCAATCCGTTGTAAACTAATTGTTTTTGAGTATTTATGTTTGTTCCACCATATACACCTGCAAAGCGAATGTTCATGTATTTTGTGAGTTTTTCAATCTCACTAACTACTTGTATTACAAGCTCGCGGGTAGGTACAACTATCAAAACACGTGGGTGTTTTTGGTCAGAAAAAGGTAATTGACGCAAAATAGGCAATAAATACGAAAAGGTTTTACCCGTTCCGGTTTGTGCAATTCCTACTAAATCTTTGCCCGACATAATTGCCGGAAAAGCTTTAATTTGAATAGGAGTTGGATTTAAATAACCCAACTCCTCTAATACATTCAACAACGGATTGCTGATATTCAAATCATTAAAATTCATACGTTAAACAAATTATGAATTA
>DZBP01000117.1 GCA_022729915.1 Draconibacterium orientale
TTGGAAGTGTAACGCCCAATGTCCGAAATTCGGATTTCGTCAATTTTACCATTAAAATATCTATCATAACTACTTCCCCAATATCTTGCGCCTAAATTAAAAGCATAACTCGAAGCCGTTAGATTAAAGTCGGCATCGGTTGTACTTTCAACTAAAGTTCCGTTGATAAAAAAACGTGCAGTTCCAGCGGTTCTCGAAGCTGCTATGTGTACCCAATCGCCATAATTTAAGTTTATAGATGAAACGTCAGAACGCAAAGAAGCAGTAATTGTACCCGATGAATTTCTAGCTACAAACCGAATGGCATAATCAGCATCGGTATCGTCGATTAGGTAACACGACAGAACTCCTTGTCTGTCCATTATGGAGGCATACTCACCACTAACATGTGAATTTACTTTTACCCAAGCCTCAAAAGTCCAAGTTGAAGCAACGTCTAATGAATTGGTAGAATTGTCGGCTACATAAAACGATTGATTTCCTTCAAAAGAAAGAAACGTTAAGTCATCTTTTACTAATACCGAAATTTCATCGGAATAGCTATTTAAATAAAAAGCACCATTCACTTTTGCTCTCACTCTAAACAAATAATTACCTGCCTCGGCAACCGTTAGAGTATAGGTAGTATCAGCTATTGAATTGCTAATTGTTGTCCATTCGCCCGAATTTAGGCTTTGTTGCAATTCAAAAACTTCCCAGTTTAGTTGTTGGCTTACTTTCCAAGTCAAAGTAAATGTTTTTTCCGAAGCACTTCTAATAGCTTGGCTCATTTGTGGTTCAGGCAAAATATCAAATACTCCTGCCGAAATTATTGAGTATCCACAACTATTAAAACCGTTTTGCAAATTGTACCAAGCATTGCAAGTTCCCCACCAGCCCATGTTCAAATGATAGAACTTATCTTGCTCATCGGTTTGCTGGTAACCATCGCAAACAATGGCATGTCCAGCTCCATTGGTAGCATAAATGGCAAGCTGAACCGGCATTTGGTTTTGAAGATTCGCATCGAGTCTTGTCCAAAAATTAGTCCAAGAGCTTGTTTCGTAATGCCCTGTGTATCTAAAGTAACTTGCCAAAGCATTAGGGCTTCTATTCACATTTGATGTGCTTGCATTACTTTCATAATCCATATCCAGAGCCACTCCGCAATTGTAAGCAATTTTTCCCATTGCACGTTGCTCAGTGTCTGTTGATGGCAAATTCATATATTCATCGAGCATATTTGCCCAGTCGTAGGTTTGTTCTGCAAAATTTACAGAATAACTTTTTTGCGAACTACCAGAGTTATCAACGTCTGTGTGGCTACCTGTTCCGGTTATAGGCCATTCGTAGTAATTTAAAATTTGACTCAACGAAGTAGCAACACAGCCCGGCGAATAATGGTTTGGGGTGAAATAATTTCCCACATAAACGTTTTGTCCCAAATTGTTCTTGCAATTAACTCCGCCCCAAATATCAGTCAAATGTGCGCCATATTGCACGAATGCTTTGCTGGAAGAAGTTCCAGTTAAAAGATTATCCCAATTTTGTTGGTTTTGTAAAGCTAATTTTTTTTGTTGAGTTGTCAGTTCGTTTCTTAATGTATTTAACTGACAGGTTAAATCATTTTTGAGCATATCCAGCAATACATTTTCATTATTTTCCGAAAAATCAAAATTTTCATCAAATGAAAAAGCTACAACAGGAGAAATGTTTTGTGAGTTTGAAAAAATTATAAAACCTTGAGGTTTCAATTGTACAACAAAAGCAATGGTTTGAGTTTCGTTATTCAATGGTTCAATTTTATTCACTAAAAAAGAATTTGCTTTTGAAACATTCTTCAACAGAAAGTTTTTGCTTGCTTTTTCAATTTCAATTTTAGTTACTTGGGCTTGTAAATTTTCAAATAAAAATAAACTTACAGCCAACAATACTACCGAAAATAAATGTTTTATCTTCATAATAAAAATGTTTTAGAACGTTAAAAAAAAGGTAAGGGGAAAAACCTAATGGAAAATATCGTATTTTAATTTTTTTTCCATAAATAAACAAAAGACATTTAGCAATCGGTTAAAACCCCAACACCTCCAAAAATAAGCACAGTGTTATTTATTGAATTATAAACACTTAGCTAAGTTAAATGAACATAAATTTTGAGTTATTCCTTAGTTTAAGCTTTTTCGCAAAAGATTAGCTAAGTTTTTATTTATTGAATTGAAATTTTCTCAGTTATCAATTCATTATTTGTATTTATTTTTAAAATATAGATTCCTTTTTGCCAATTTTGAGTAGGTATAATTGTTTTATTTGTTTGATTTATAGAAGTTTTAAATATTATTTTTCCTGTTAAATCAAAAATAATTAAACTTCCATTGATGGGTTCGGTGCCAAGTTCTATATTCAACTCTGTGGTGGCAGGTTGAGGGTAAATCTTTAGGTAAGTATCTGAATAATTGTTGTTTATTGAGGTAGATATTCGCGAAAGAGCTTTTACTTCCGACCAACTTTCTGTTTCCCATTTGCCAAAGTATTTGGCTCTAACTCTAAATTGATAGCCGCTGTAATCATTTACAAAAACCTCAAAATAGCGTTGTGTAATGGAATCGCTTAAAGTAATCCAATCGTTTTGGTCTCTTTTTACTTGAAGTTCAAAGGTATCTGTTGAAGCCACGTTTGGATAATTCCAATCAATTGTTACCGAATTTTGCAGGGCTTCAAGGCTAATATCCTTCAATTCGGGTTCTGGCAAAACGTCAAAGATTCCGCCGTTGATAATGGAATAGCCTCCGGCATTAAAATCACTTTCTATGTTGTACCAAGAATTGCTGCTTCCCCACCAACCCATATCCAAATGATAGTAGTTTGTGTTGCCATTTTGCATGAATCCATCACAAACAATGGCATGTCCGGCACCAGAAGCAGTACTGATTGAAAACTCTACCAATGAGCCTCTTTTTAAATTTTTCGCAAGCATATTCCAAAAATTAGGATGAGATGTGGATTCGTAATGTCCTGTAAATCGGAAGTATTGGTTTCCAATGCGTGCAATTTTATCTACATTAGATGATGAGCCATTTGAGGCAAAATTCATATCCAAAGCTACCGCACTTTGAAATACCAATTCGCCCAGAGCGGTGCGCTGAGTGGTTGTACTAAGCACGTTGTGATATTGATTTTGAATGTTATCCCATTGATAATAAGTATTTTCAAAATCAGCAGATAAATCTCTACCACTTCCGTTGTCGTGGTAACTGTGCGAGCCGGCACCATGAAGAGGCCATTTGTAGTGATGCAAAATGGTTGTATGCGCCAACGCCACACAACCAACCGACCAATTGTTGGGTGTTAGCGTGTTTGTTACGTTGATGTAATTGCCGTTTTGGTCTTTGCAATTTGCCTGACCGAAAACCGATTTTAAAAACGGTCCCCAAGTCGTACTTTTCGTTTTTTGAGTATTTGAAATTAAATTGTCCCACTCGCTCTTAGCTTTTGCCGAAAAATAATCTTTTTTGTACGTTTCGTTCAATTCTGTTTTTAAAAAATTCAACAGTGAAAGTTCATTTTCTGAAAATGAAAAATCGAAACGTTGGGTAAACGAAAAAGCTTTGATAGGCGAAGATTTTTTTAAGGCACTTACTACTACAAACGCATGTTCAAAATTGAACACATAAGCCAATGTATCTTGGTTATTTTCAGACAAAACGGGTATTTGTTCGGCAGCTTGGCTTATTAATGTTTCGTTGTTTTGCAAAAGAAAATTTGTTAAAACACGATGCACCTCAAATGATTTGGCTTTTTGCGAAAAAACCGAAAATGTAATTACTAAAAATACGGATAAACTTATAATTTTTTTCATTTTCCTTGTCCGCTAATGTTTATTTCAAAAATATCAAAAATCTGAGAATCTGTTTTAGAAGAAGCAATTACATGAATCGTTTCATTGCTTTGTAAATTTCCACCCGCTATAACCAAACCCGTTGCATCGATAAAAGCTTCTTTTTCAGTTTCTTGAATAGACCATTTTATATCGTTAGCCGAAAAATTTAAAGGTAAAATATCAGCCACTAATTGCAAAGTTCCTCCATTTTGAGTTATTGCTGTTGCTCCTTTTTCGCTTTTGATTGAAATCGATAGAATGTTGTTTTTTTGCGGAATATTTTGCTCAAAATAATTCAAAACTTCGCTAAAAATAGACGTTCTATATTCCAAAGCCGGATTTTTGAGGCGTGCCATTTCAAATGTAAAAGTAAGAACCTTAAATTCTTGTGTTTCGTAAAAAATTCCAGCATTATATTGCGCTAAACTATGTCCTGAGGGTCCAAATTTATAAACAGACAAAGCTCCCGAATGAGGTTCTATAGCATCAATTCCCCACATAGTTCCACTTGTGAATGACCATTTTACTGGCGAAGTTTGGCAAATTGGATTGCCCGAAACTGCATCTACCTGCGCTGCGCCTATGGTTGTGTTGTCGTTGCCAGGTGTCCGCATCACGTAACGAGCTATTCCTAAGTAGTCAAACTCAAAGCTACCTTGACTAAATGTAACAGGCGGCGCAGCATATTTATCTCTCAATACATTGAATCCCAAAAGCCAAAGCATTCCGCCGTGGTCTAAATATTTTTTAAGAGCCGAATTGTCGGTATCGTTTCCATTCCAAAAAAAAGTTCCCGAATAATCGTTTCCGGTGTACCAAATGAGCAAATCATAATTTTTTAGAATATCGTAATCGGGGCTTTTTAAATGGTCGGTGGCATCGTACAAATCGTAATGATAACCAGCTATAATGAGTGCTTTTTTTATTGAATCATCGCGGCTAACATCAAACGAATCGTGAATGAATAAAATTTTCATACTTTGTCCCCAAAGTGTTTGAAAACTTAAAAAAAGGAGAAAAATTAATGTATATCTTTTTATACTCATTTTTTTTATATTAAAAAAAAATGATGCGATGTAAAAAACATCGCATCAAAAAAATTAAAACTATTCTTTTATAAATTTATGATAACCAACCGAATGAGACGAACGGATATTTAAAATATAAATACCTGAGCTTAAATTTGAAACATCAAGTTGGGTAGTATTTTCGCCTTCAAAAACATTTTCTTTGTTTGAAAGAACTTTTCTACCTAAATTATCAAATATTGAAATTTCAACTTTTTCGCTGTTTTTCATTTTAAAATTGAGATTTAAAATAGAATGAACAGGATTTGGAAATGCAATCATTTCAATTAGCTCATTTTCAATAGAATAAATATTGTTTGGAAGGTCTGAAAAATAATCGAGATATTCTTTTACAACTAAATTTACGGTACTTTGTACTTGAGCAGTTCCATTGCCAAGCATAGCCAGTTCGTTTCCGTTTGTAATAATTGTACCTCCAGTAGTAGGTTTATTCATTACAACTGTCGACATTCCAGACCATGCGTTGGCTGAACTAGGAAAATTATAAAGTGAAACTGATTTGTCTGTCAAACCGAATCCGTCGCCGTAATTAAGTGCAGCCCAAGCAAAATTTAAGGAAGCGGTTGTATTTATTATATTGTTTGCCGTTTTATCAATCGAAGCAATGCCCAAAGCATCTTTTCCTGATTGAACATATTTGCTAATGCCCATGTAGTCGTAAATGAAGTTTCCGGCTACAAAATCGGTAGTTTTAGACGAAAAAATATCGTACATCATATCTATTCCGTTTACATAGAAAATTCCGCCATTGTTGAGGTATTGAATAATAGCCGGATTTGCTTTTACTGCATTTCCACCATTTCCAAGTGTATCGCTCACGTCCCATAGTTTTAAATTCATTCCATTGTTACCAGTATACCAGAAAACCATTTCAAAATTTTTCAAATAATCAAAATCAGGCGCAAAACCTTTGCTTGCTGCATCGAACGTAATGTAAGTGTAGCCGGATTGTTGAAGAGCTGTTTGAATATTCAAATAGCGGGTATTATTGCTATTATCATTTACCAAAAGAACTGTAAAACCAGTCATGGCTTGACCAATAATGCTAATTTCTAATGTATCGGCTATTTCGGGTTTGTCGTTAGAAGTAGCTACAACCCAAACACTTCCGTTGCCTTCAATGGTTCCGCTTGCTTTGAGCAAACCATCGTGAGTAATTGTTGCAGGCACTGAATTTGCAGCCAAGCTCCAAGTAACGGTTTTGTTGTCAGCATTTACCGGCAAAATATTGGCTTGCATTTGAAGTGTTCCATTTTCGTCTAAAATAGAGATAGCTCCGCTTGTGCTAGCAACATTTAATTCATACACATGGCTTTTTTGTTTGTTGCCAAATGTGTTGAAATAATCGAGTATTTCTTTGTAAAGTGGTTCGATGTTAGAAGCTGTCGGCTCATTTAAGCGAGCAGGTTCAAAGGTGAAAGTCAATGCTTTGTACGAATTTTCAAGCTCATTGTATATACCCGAAAAATAGTTTGAAAGTACATAACTGGCAGGTCCCATTTTGTACACACCTTTCGATGAGGTAGTTAATTCACAACCATCAACAAACCACATGGGCGAATCGGAACTCAACCAAGTCAAAGGAGTTTGTGTACAAATGCCGTTGGCAGCCACTACATCGAGTTGCGAAACGCCTGTAAGATTGTCGTCGATATACGATTGTGCTGCAAATTTGCTTATTCCCAAATATTTTGAGGCAAAATCGGTTTCGGTAAAAGATACAGGTACAGTACCATATCTATCGTTTAAGAAATTGAGTCCTTGCAACCAAAGCATTCCGCCATTGTCGAGGTAGGTTTTAAGTGCTTGATTGTCCGTTTTGTCTTCATTCCATAAATACAACCCGCTTTCATCGTTTCCGGTGTACCAGATAACCAATTCAAAATTCGACAAATATTCAGCCGTTGGTGCTGTTTTATTAGCAATTGCATCAAAATAAGTGTATTTGTAACCCTGAGCTTCGATGGCAGATTTTATTTTTTCAATGCGAGTTATATCGCTCGAATTGTCGTGTACCAATAAAATAGAAATGCTATCTTCTACGAGTGATTTTATTTCGACGCTGTACGTATCAGAAAAACCTGTTCCATCGTTGGCAGTGGCTTTAATTTCTACTGTTTCGGGTATATCGGTTGCAGTAAGTAAGCCATTTGTATTTATTTTTGCATGAGCATCAATATTTAAACTCCATGTTACGCTTAAATTACTTGCATTGGTAGGAGTAATGCTTGCTGACATTTGCAAACTTTCAGTTAATCCTAAAACAATAGCATCTCCCGAAGCTGTAACATTTACAGAACTAACATATACTTTGGGTTCGGTAACAAATGCATCGAAATAATTCAAAACTTCTACAAACAAAGGGTTTTTATAAGCTTCATCAGGAGCTTTTAATTCAGCAGTTTCAAAAGCAAAAGAAACAATTTTTGCATTGGCTGTATTGTTTGCAAAGCAAGTATAATAACTGCTAAAAATATAGCTTTCGGGTCCCATTTTGTAAATACCTTTTGCATTGTCGGTTAGTTCGCAAGCATCGGCATACCAAATAGTTGCAAATTTTCCGTACACAGGCGATAAGGTACAAATTCCATTGCTGGCTACCACATCGAGTTGTGCAACTCCTGAAGCAGTGCCGTCGTCGGATTTGGATTGAGCAAAATATTTTTTTATTCCCAAATAATCATAAGCAAAATCGCCGGCTACAAAATCGTCGGGTGCTGTGCCGTATTTGTCGAATAAAAAATCTCTGCCTTGCAACCAAAGCATTCCGCCATTGTCGAGGTAGTTTTTTAGTTCGAGATTTGTGTTGTCTGTTTCGTCCCAAAAATAGGTATTTTGATTTTTTCCTGTGTACCAAACTACTAAATCGTAATTTTGCATAAAGCTGGCAGTTGGCGAAGTTTTTTGCGCTACTGCATCAAACAGAGTATATCTAAATCCGGCTTTTGCAATACCGTCTGCTATAATTTCGGCTCCTGTGTAAGTACCGGCATCGTTTACAAGAAGTATCGATATTTTATCTTTTACTTGCAGAGTGATTTCTTTTGTAATGTTGCTTCCATCGTTGGTAGTAGCTGAAACAACTACTGCTCCGGGTGTGGTGGTTGTGGTAAGCAATCCGTTTTGATTTATTTTGGCACTTGCCGAACCGCTTACAATTTTCCATGTAACAGACTTATTGTCAGCATCAACTGGCAATACGTTTTTCAACGAAAGTTGTACACTTGAAAACAATTGAACGTTTGTATTTGTTATTGAAATATCAAAACCAGTAACATCTATTTTTGTAGAATTTCCAAATGTATTGAAATAATCTAAGGTTTGTAAAAACAAAGGATTGGCATGATTAGCCGCATCTTTTAATTTTCCGGTCTCGGTAGTAAGTGTAAATGTTTTAAAACCATCTGTTTTTTCATTGTAAATTCCAGTATAATAAGCAGAAAGAGTATGTGTGGTAGGTCCTATTTTGTAAACACCTTTTGCGTTGTCGGTTTTTTCGAGCGCTTCAACACGCCACATGGTTGCATAGCTCCAAAGCAAAGGATTTACAGTGGTTATGCCATTTCCTTCTACCAAATCAAATTGAGGAACGCCAATGGTTACGTCATTATTTCCTGGAGCGCGTTCTACATAGGTTTTTATGCCTAAGTAATCGTATTCAAAATCTCCGGTTACAAAGCTAACGGGTGTAGTTTTGTATCTATTGTAAAGAAATTCAAGACTTTGAAGCCAAAGCATACCACCATTGTCTAAGTACATTTTTAGAGCTTGGTTTACCGTTTCGTTTCCGTTCCAAAAATAGCAAGTTTGGTCGTTTCCGGCATACCAAAGTACGAGTTCGTAGTTTGATAAAACTTCATAACTTGGCGCAACTTTGTCGGCTGCCGCATCAAAAACAGTGTAAGTATATCCGGCTGCATCAATTGCTGCTTTTACAGCTGTAAGCCTTACCGGATCAGCACTATTGTCTTGAACCAATAAGATAGAAAGCTTGTCTTGTGCTATTGAACTGCTAATAGACCATAGGGCTAAAAGTAGTAATGTAAAGATTTTTTTCATACGTAAATATTTATTAGAACTTTAATAATTAAGAAGTTAATTGTATTCTATTCGTTTAGAAAACTTGAAATTTTAAAACTTTAAAGTATGAAATGATTCGTACCTAAAATCTGCAAATCGTTGTACCAATTGGTAAATAAACAGCTTGTTGGGGATTAATTTGTATGCACTTTTTAAGCAATTGATTACGATGATTACATTTATTAGATGTATGTTTTTTCTAAAAACCCCTACTTTTTTTAAAAATTAAATTTTTTTTTTTACTTTTGTGAAAGAATCAAAAACAAAAAACAGAGCAAACAAATGAAAACAGACCTTGAGCTATTTCAAGAAATTAAAACGAGCAATGAAAAGGCTTTTGAAATTCTGTTTGATAAATATTATAAACAGTTGTGTAGTTTTTGCGATTTTTATGTAAAAGATAGTAGTTTGAGCGAAGAACTTGTGGCTGACGTTTTTGCAAGCCTTTGGATAAAACGAGATACGCTTTTGATTGAATACAATGTGAAGAATTATTTATATACCATTGCCAAAAATAATTCGTTGGCTCACTTACGAAAAAACAAAATTGTAACTTTGCCTATAAGTAGAGAAGTAGAAAATTCGAGCTTAAGCAGTTGTTTGCCCGAAAAAATGATTTTGGATTCCGAAAAAGAAAACAAATTAGCTCATATTTTAGATATTTTGCCTACGCAAAGCAGAAAAGTTTTTGAATTGCACAAATTTGAAGGTTTTAAATACAAAGAAATAGCCGATTTGTTGAATATTTCGGTAAAAACAGTAGAAAATCACATAGGAAAAGCCCTGAAAATTTTACGCGAAAATTATAAAGTAAAATCAAGTCTTTTTGTTTTGCTTTTAAAATTGCTGTTGATAAAATAGTTTTA
>DZBP01000118.1 GCA_022729915.1 Draconibacterium orientale
GCATTTTCACCTTCATTTTTAGCGGGCCACATCCAGTTTGCACTCAATGCTACTCCACTCAAATTCCCAGTCAATGGTGCCCAAACAATATTTGTAAGAGCCTCAGCAATAGCAAGTTTTGAACCTTTTTCGGGGTCAATCAATGCGCTTACAGGCGCATGACCAATGGAAGTGGCAATTCCGCTTTTTCCCTCATAATCGAGTGCGGAAATACCTAAGTTATTGAGTGGCAATTGGATTTCACCAGTCGTTTGTTGCAATGCAACACGTCCGGTAACCGATCTATCTACTTTATTTGTGAGCCAATCTTTAGCTGCAACAGCTTCTATTTGAAGCACTTGCTCAACATAAAACTGTAATTTTTCTTGCTCAAAAACAATTTCGTTATAAGTTTCATTTTTTGAAGAATCCACTAAAACAGTTTTAGGAGGATTTCCAAATAAATAAGCTAATTGCATGTCAATGGGCGCATTACCTTTTTCGTCTTTGAACGTAAATTGCATATCACCAGTAGTTTCACCAATCACATACATAGGTGAACGCTCGCGCTCGGCTATTTTGCGAAGACTTTCAACGTGCTCATTTTTAATCACTAAGCCCATTCGCTCTTGCGATTCGTTACCAATTAATTCTTTAGCTGATAATGTAGGGTCGCCAATTGGTAATTTGTCTAAATGAATAATACCTCCGGTATTTTCAACCAACTCCGAAAGGCAATTTAAATGTCCTCCGGCACCGTGGTCATGAAGCGAAATGATTGGATTTTCATCACTTTCGGCAAAAGCACGTATGGCATTGTAAGCGCGTTTTTGCATTTCAGGGTTTGAACGTTGTACCGCATTTAATTCAATGTTGCTCTCAAATTCACCCGTTGCCACCGACGAAACAGCACCGCCGCCCATTCCAATTCTATAATTATCGCCCCCCAACAAAACTAATTTTTGATTGGGTTCAGGCTCACGTTTTTGAGCATGTTCTAAGCGAGCAAAACCAATGCCTCCGGCTTGCATAATTACTTTGTCGTAACCAAAAACTTTCTGATTTTCAGCATGTTCAAAAGTAAAAACACTTCCACAAATCAAAGGCTGACCAAATTTATTTCCAAAATCGCTTGCTCCGTTTGAAGCTTTAATCAAAATTTCTTCGGGCGTTTGATACAGCCATTTTCTGGCTTTGTTGTTCTGTTCCCAAAATTTTCCGGTTTCTAAACGTGGATACGAGGTCATATAAACAGCCGTTCCGGCTAAAGGCAAGCTTCCTATTCCACCCGCCATTCGGTCTCTAATTTCGCCTCCGGAACCCGTTGCCGCTCCATTAAATGGCTCTACTGTTGTAGGAAAATTATGCGTTTCTGCTTTTAAAGAAATGATGGAATTTATTTCAGTTTCTTGAAAAAAATCGGCTTTATCGTGAGTTTTTGGGGCAAATTGAAGCACTTTGGGTCCTTTTAAAAACGCCACATTGTCTTTATAAGCCGAAATTATATTTTGAGGATTTGCTTTAGAAGTTGCTTTAATGAGTTCAAAAAGAGTGTTTGGTTTTTCCTCGCCATCTATTATAAAGCGTCCGTTAAAAATTTTGTGTCGGCAATGTTCCGAATTTACTTGCGAAAAGCCAAAAACCTCGCTATCAGTAAGTTTACGACCTAAATCATGGCTTGTCGAATTCAAATATTCTACTTCTTCTTGACTCAAAGCTAAACCTTCTGATTGGTTATAAGCTTGAATATCATCGATGTAAATAATTTGTTCTGCTTTGGTTTCTATTGTATATACGGTTTGATTCAAGCCATTGTAAAGTCGCTGAAGCATAGGGTCATAGCCCGCATTTTGAGTTTCAACTTTTTGAAATTCTTCGATGCGAATAATTCCCAAAATGCCCATATTTTGGCAAATTTCAACTGCATTGGTGCTCCAAGGTGTAATCATTTCCTTGCGTGGTCCTACAAAAAAGCCTTCAATGCTTTCATTTTCAATCAATTTGGCATTCCCAAGAGCCCAAATTAATTTTTCAATGTCTTTGGCAGATAAAATTTGCCTTGCTTGAACCGCAAAAACAAGATTTTCAGTGGCTTGAAAAAAATTTATCATAAATTCCTTTTTAATAAATCGTTAATTGTTATTATTAAATATTTGATAATTAATAAATTATATTTTTTATTTTAAAATATTAATTTTCAGAATAGTCAAAGATGTATTAAATTATTTACAATTTTTTATTTTGTTAATTGAAATAAAAAATATAACTAACAACTATTCAATAATTTAATTATTTTCAAAATAAATTTAAGCGAGCAATAATTACCCAATACAGACTGCAAAATTATAAATTCTAGTATGAATAGAAACTATTTCTTTTTTTTAAAGAAAAAAATAAAACAAGCCCAATGTTTAAAAAAAACTTAAGTGCTCATTTTTAGCACCCTTCAAATTTTATTTATTTATAAATAGTTGTTGATAACTTTTTTTGACCTCAAAAGATAGAAAATTTGAAGCTCAAAACATGAATTTTTGGACTAACCAATTCATTAGAAAAAAGTTAAAAAATAGAAAATTGGTTAAACAACTAAGAACGAAACACTTAAAAAAAAGCTGGAATTAATATGCTTTTAAATATTGAAATACAACAAATTACAAATAAAGTATTTTTTCAACCAACAATAAAAAAACAATATTTTGAGAGTAAAAAAAAAATTTAAACGAATAAAAATTGCTTTTAATAGCTATTTTAAATCAGCATTTTTTTGATATTTTTAGAATAATAAGATGTAGATAATGGGAGTAAAAATTTTAAATTAAAATCTATTTTAAGTCTAAAATTTAAGTATTTAGCTCAAAAATATAGTTGCTTTTTTAACAAATTTTATATTAATAATTTGGCATTTTTTAAACTGAATTTGGTATTTTTTTTCAAAATAAGTGAATGTTAAATTTTCAATTTTTTTGAAAAAAAAATCAAGTTGCTAAATGCCTAAAATCCAAAAATTTATAAGTTGATAAATATGTTAATAAAAGACATAAAATACAATATATCAATCAATTGCAACCAATAAAAATGCAAATTAAACTAAATAATTGATAGTAATAACAATACAGATAAATTGAATTTTGCAAAATTTTTTTTGTTTTTTTTTTTGTTTTTTTTCAACAATATTTGTTACCAGAAAAATGCAAAAAAATTTATTCATCTATTTAAAGGAGGAAAAAAGAAAATGATGCCAGAACATGTAGCCGTTTGGAACAGTTGTTTAGAGATTATCAAGGATAATATTCCTTCGGTAAGCTTCAAAACTTGGTTTCTTCCAATAAAGCCATTAAAATTGTCTAATAAAGTCTTAACCATTCAAGTACCAAGTCCGTTTTTTTACGAGTATTTAGAAGAACAATACATTGATATATTGCGTTCTACGTTAAAAAAAGAATTAGGCGTTGGGGCAAAATTAGAGTACAATGTTGTAATGGATAAGGAACGCCCTGATAAACAATCTTATACAGTTGCTTACCCCGAAAAAAGTAAGTCGGTACCTAACAATAAGCCTTTTGCAATGCCAATGGGCGTTGGCAGCGACAAGTCAATTCGCAATCCGTTTGTAATACCAGGATTGCAGAAATTACACGTTGATCCACAATTAAATTCGGAATATACTTTCGGAAATTTCATTGAAGGAGAATGCAATCGCTTGGTACGTTCGGCAGGTATTGCGGTTTCGAGCAAACCCGGTGGAACGGCTTTTAATCCTTTGTTTATCTATGGAACTTCGGGTTTAGGCAAAACGCATTTAGCTCAAGCTATTGGTATTCAGGTAAAAGAACAATATCCTCAAAAAACCGTTTTGTATGTAACTTCAAATAAATTTATTACACAATTTACCGAAGCTACTCGCAAAAATAACCAAAATGATTTCATTCATTTTTATCAAATGATTGACGTTTTGATTATTGACGATGTTCAAGAATTTGCAGGAAAAGAAAAAACACAAAATACTTTCTTCCACATTTTCAACCACTTACAGCAATCAGGTAAACAATTGATTTTAACTTCAGATAAGCCTCCGGTAGAGCTTAAAGGCTTGAGCCAACGATTGTTGTCGCGCTTTAAATGGGGCTTAGCTGCCGAATTACAAATTCCTGATTACAATACTCGTTTGTCCATTTTAAAACATAAAATATACAAAGAAGGTTTGAGCATTCCGGAAGATGTGATTAGCTTTGTGGCACAGCATGTTAAACACAATGTTCGAGAGCTCGAAGGTAGCCTAATTTCGTTGTTGGCTCAGTCGACCTTGAATAAAAAAGAAATAACGCTCGATTTAGCTAAAAATCTAATAGAAAAGCTTGTAGTAAGTACAAAAAGAGAGCTTTCTATTGAAAAAATTCAGCAAACTGTGTGTAGCCATTTTAGCTTATCGGTAACTGTTTTGCAATCGAAAACAAGAAAAAGAGAAATAGTACAAGCTCGACAAATAGCGATGTATTTTTCAAAAAACATGACCAAATCTTCGCTTGCAACTATTGGTTCGCAAATAGGTGGAAAAGACCATGCTACCGTTTTGCATGCATGCAAAACAGTTATAAATTTGCTCGAAACTGACAAAAAATTCAAAAACGAAGTGATTGAAATTGAAAAAAAACTTTACCTTTCGTAAGATTAATACTTTAAAAAAAAATCCCGAAAATTTATGAAATTTTCGGGATTTTTTAGTTCTGTAAATCAGTATTTTATACAATCAGCTTAACTTAATGGTTTAGGTATTCTATTTAACAACAAATTCATGAATAAAAACTTGTTTTGAATTGTAATTCACTACAAATTTATATTCACCTTTTTCTAGTTTAGGCTCAATATTAAGATTTAAACTGCCTTTCAAATTGCTCACCGGAACGTCAAGCTGGTTGAAACGATAGGCTTCAAAGCCGGAATCGCTTTTGCGCAAGACAGAAAGTTTAGCATTATTCTCATTCACAGCAATTTCAGGTAAAATAAAACTTACATCGATATTTTTAATATTTTTGCTTTTGTGCAAATCTTGTTTGTTGAGCAAAACGGTTTTTTGAGTTTTCTTACCCTCATTAAAATAATAAACCGCTTTGAAACTGCTTTCTGATAAGCTTTTTACGATTTGCTGATTATCATTAAGTTTTAAAATTTCACTATCTTTTTGTTGCAGAATTTTATCTGTTTCGATTTTTAATTTCTCAAATTTAGCTTGCTCAGCATCAAATTTCGTTTGAAGTTCAGCTAAGTAAGCAGTATTTGAAGTGGTAGTTGTGCCAAAAGTTTCGAGTTTGGCTTGTAAATCATTTACTTTATTGTTGAGAATTTGCTTTTCTTTCACCAAAATTTGATTATTAAGCTCAGCAATCTTCAATTCTTGTGCAATTCTTTGATTTTCAGCCAAAATCTTCTCATCATTTGGATTATTAACCGCAGCAGTAGTTGTGGTTTGAAGGTCAGTAGAAATAGTTTCGTAATTCAATAAGTGTCCGTTCAATTCATCGAGCAGGCTAGCCATTTGCTTTCTGTCGGACAAATTAGTAATTGAACTTAAATTTTTCTTTTTATCAACCAATATTTTTTGCAATTTCAAATAATTTTGCTTTAATGCCTGATACTGAGAAGTTATTAATTTATTTTCGCTGTGCAAAGAATCAAGCTCCATAATTTTAGCGTCAATATCGCTTCTCAAACCATACAGTTTAAACTGTGCATTTTCGAGCTTTTCGCCGGCTGATTCGGTTTTCCAGAAAAGGATAGAAATAATAATAGCCAATGCTAAAATAATAACAAAAAGCATATTTTTCTTTTCACTTCCAACAGAAGAATTTGATTGAGTACCCATAATTTTAATGGCTTATTTTATAATTTTTGTAACTATCTCGCGTTTGTTTTCGTCCGTAAGACTATTAATTGTATTTTTTAGAGCAGCATCATTTGCCTGCGAAATGGCTCTGAAGCGCTTAGTTGTAAGGGTAAGGTTTTGGATTCTTTGAGCAAGAATATCAATACTGTGCAAAGATCTTTTCTTTGTAGTTTGTGCTTTAAAGATAAAAAAGAATGAAAAAAACACAAATAAACCTACCGCTGCAAATATAACTAAATTATGTAAAGCAAAAAACAATACAAAAATAACAATACTTGCCAAAATAGCTAATGCAGCAAAAAAACTAACTAAACGTGAATTAAAAATATTCTTTTTTTGCTTTTTTTGTTCAGAATACAATTCAGAGTTTAATCGATTAAGCAATTTTAAGACATTTTCTTTGTCAATTGCTAAATGTTCTAAACTTTGGTCAATTTTGGAAATATCATTGTTATTTTTCTGAATTTCAACAACTTCAGCTTTTATTGGTTCTAAATTTGGTTCTTTTGATTCGAGTATTACTGGAGCTACTTCAGGCTTTACATTCTGAACTACAACCTGTTTTTCAGGGCTTTTCAGCTCTTTTTTAGATTCAACAGTTTGTTTGTTTTCAATTGTTGAATTTTCAACTACCACAAAATCGCTCACCAAATAATTATATAAAATCAAACCTAAACCCAATGAAATACAAAATATTCCAAATGCGAATACATAACTTGACTGAATATCAAGCAAAAAAGAAAATTTAGCTTTGAACAATACTAAGATTAAACCCAAAACCACTAAACTAAAAATAGATATTGGGTGCGCAAGTTTGTGCATACTATAAAATTATGTTTAGAACTTTGTTTACCAACAATTGTAAAATTGATGCTAGATGAATTAAAGATTTTTTTAAACCACTTTCATCTGAATTCACAATTAATTAAATGCTAAATTAACTATTTTTTTATAAATTTGGAACACATAAAGGAAAAAATAGGTGAACAAAAGGTAAACATTAAATTTTAATTAATTAAAAATCAAATAATTAGACATCAAAAAAAAGTTATATTTTACCGTATTTTTGTTTTTAAATACAAATAAATATCCAAAAATAGACTTTTGTTTTTGTTGCTTTTTTACATATACAACAAAAAGAAGCTTAAAGTCTGGCTATTAGATTAATGGCTAAATTCAATTTCAAACAAAAATTTTTACAACAAAATAAATTTCATCACTTTAGCAAAAACACCTTTACCTGTTATAAAATAGCGCCAACATATTTTTAGTTCAACAAAAAATTGTATATTCCATTTTTTTTTGGTACTTTTGTTTTCGAAATTTTATACCAAATCAACTCCTTTTTAGGTGAAATGAAATAGTTAGATGTAGAAAAATAAAAATCTAATTATCACCATTTTAATTAAATTTGGTACAATACTTTAAAAAATAATTGGAAATAAATTTAAGGTTTTTTAATATACAAAATACTAAGATAGTGAACTTTATAACTAATTTCAAACAAAAAATAGGCTATTACATTCTTCGAAAAAATATTAAAAACAGCAAAAGAAAAAAGGCTTTTTTTAATTTTGATTCGGCTAAAACAATCGGCATTATATTTGATGCCTCACATCAAGATTCTTATCTGATTGCCAAAAGTTTTATGGCAAACTTAGATAAAAAAAACATCAAAGTAGATGCATTAGGTTATGTTAAAACAAAAGAGGCTATTTCTTATTTTCCTCATCACGAAGGTATATTTTTCTTCTCTATAAAAGAAACAAATTGGTATTTTAAGCCCAGTTACCCTGAAATTATTGAATACTCTAAAAAACCTTTTGATATTTTGATAGACCTGAGCATGTCAGATTTGTTGCAAATAAAATTCATTATTGGTTTATCGAATGCTCGACTCAAAATAGGAAGAGGTGCTGAAAACCAAGAATTTTACGACATAATCATAAATGTTGATCAAAATAAATCGCTCAAAGAATTTATAGAATTGATTAACCATTACATGTCGGTTTTAAAAAATTCAAACTAAGTAAGCACCAATGCTATTTTATTTGGAGCAAACATCTTTGTAATCAAATAAATTTTAAGCACTTGGCAAAATAAAATATTCAATTAAATTTGGTTCCTACTTATTAATCCATAAACTAACTATAAAATGTCAAATTTTAAATTTTCAGGTACAGGTGTTGCAGTTATCACTCCGTTTAATAGCGACAAATCGGTAAACTACCAACAGCTCGAAAATCAAATTAATTATCTGATTGATAACAAGATAGAATATTTAGTTCCGCTAGGCACAACCTCAGAAGCTTCTACAATGACCGAAGAGGAAAAGGACAAAATTATGGGTGTTTTTATCAAAACTACCAACAAAAGAGTTCCTTTAGTAATTGGCATGGCTGGAAATGATACAGAAAAATTAGTAAGCAAAATTAAAAATTACAATTTTGAAGAAATCGATGCAATTCTTTCGGCTTCACCCTATTACAACAAACCGCAGCAAGAAGGAATTTATCAACACTATAAAGCAATAGCCGAAGCAAGTCCGGTTCCTGTCATTTTATATAATGTTCCGGGAAGAACTTCTTCGAATATGAGTGCAGACACAACTCTCAGATTAGCAAACGATTTCAAAAATATTATTGCAATAAAAGAAGCTTCGGGCGATTTGATGCAAGCAATGAAAATTATCAAAAATAAACCAGCTGGTTTTGAAGTACTTTCTGGCGACGATGGCATTGCATTGCCCATGATTGCAGCCGGAGCCAAAGGAGTTATTTCGGTGTTAGCCAATTCATTACCAAAACAATTAGCTCAGTTGATACGTTTCGCGCTAAACAATGAATTTGAAAAAGCCAACGAAATTCACTACAAACTGTTCAATATGTACAGTTTAATCTTTGAAGAAGGCAATCCGGCGGGAGTGAAAGCTGCCATGCAATACCAAAATTTGTTGAAAGATTTTGTACGCTTGCCTTTAACAAGTGCTTCTGAGGCTCTTAAAAATAAAATTAATGCCGAAATGAAACTAATTGGCTAATAATTTTACCAAAAAACTTTTTATCCAGCGTTTTTTTACTAAAAGAGTTGAATGTTAAAATCTAGCATTCAACTTTTCATTTTTCTAACAAACTTTATATTTGATTAAAATGGAAGAATTAATTACTCAATTAAATAAACAATTTGAAAATGCATCGCCCGATGAAATTATTTCCTATTTTTTGAATCAGTACAAAGGAAAAATAGCATTGTCGTCGAGTTTAGGTGCTGAAGATCAAGTGTTAACACATTTTGTTGCAAACATCGACAAATCGTGTAGAATTTTCACGCTCGACACCGGAAGATTATTTCCAGAGACTTATGATTTAATAGAACGTACCAACAACAAGTACAAAATAAAGCTCGAAGTTTTTTTTCCTGACTACAAAGAAGTAGAGCAAATGGTTAATAACAAAGGCATTAACTTGTTTTACGAAAGCATCGAAAATCGCAAAGAATGTTGTAAAGTGCGTAAACTTCAACCACTTGCAAGAGCTTTTGAAGGTTTAGAAGTTTGGATTTGTGGTCTTAGACGTGAGCAATCGGTTACGCGCGCCGATATGCAAATTGTAGAATGGGACAAAGCCAATAACATGCTCAAAATTAACCCATTAATTGCTTGGACAGAGCAACAAGTTTGGGATTACATCAAGCAAAACCACGTTCCGTACCACGCTTTGCACGACAAAAATTACCCAAGTATTGGTTGCCAACCCTGCACAATGTCCGTAAAACCCGGAGCCGATGTGCGTTCAGGGCGTTGGTGGTGGGAAAATCCTGAACACAAAGAATGTGGGCTTCATGCTAAAATTGAATAGATATACTAATTTGAATATTTGAAAATAAATTAATTTGAATATTATAAACTATAAATCAAATAATTTCAAATTTCAATTTCAAAGTTTTTTAAACAATTTAGTGGACGTAATTAAATAACCTTTACAGATTAGAAAAATATTTTATCTTTGCG
>DZBP01000119.1 GCA_022729915.1 Draconibacterium orientale
GAATTAAGAATTAAGAATTAAGAATTAAGAATTAAGAATTAAGAATTAATAATTATTTTTTCCTATTTAATAATTTTTTGGCAAATTCTTTGAGTATTTCTTTTTTAGACTCAACTATTTGCACATTTTCTAAAGCTTGCAAGGCTTTGTTGTAAAACTGAAGCGATTTTTGTTCTGTAATTTGTTTTATCGTCAGCAAATTATAAATTTCAGTTACTTTTGAAATTTTTAATAATGCTTCTTTTTCGTTTTGAGGCGAAAAAGAAATAAGAGTATCCAATTGTGTTTTTTCTGATAAAAGTTCGTAAGCTTTTATCAGTAAAAACGTTTTTTTGTTGGCTAAAATATCGCCTCCTATTCTTTTTCCAAATTCAACTTCATTGCCAAAAACATCGAGCAAATCGTCTTGTAATTGGAAAGCAATGCCTAAATTTTCGCCAAAAGCATACAAATTTTCGGCATCTTGCTTGCTTGCGCCCCCTAAAATAGCACCTATTTGAAGGCTTGCTGCAATCAAAACCGAAGTTTTTTTGCTAATCATAAATAAATATTCCTCTTCGGTAACTGCATTGAGCTCATTTCCAAGAGGTCGCTGTTCAAAGTTCATATCATACTGTTGCCCAATGCACACATCGAGCGAAGTCTGATTAAAAACTTTTAAAACAGCAGATAAATGCTTATTATCAATCTCTTCCAACAGTTGATACGCCAAAATAACCATGGCATCGCCTGAAAGAATTGCTGTGTTTTCGTTCCATTTTTTATGAACTGTAGCACGACCGCGTCGCATGTCGGCTTTGTCCATAATATCGTCGTGCAAAAGTGTGAAATTGTGAAATGTTTCCAGAGCCACAGCTGGCTTTACCGCTTGTTCTATCTGCTCAGAAAACAAATTGCACGCTAACAAACAAAGAGCCGGACGTAAGCGTTTTCCACCTTCTTCGAGAATATACTCAATGGGTGCAAAAAGCTCTTTTGGTTCGGTTTTCTTGTCAAAGAACTGTTTTGTTATTTCATTTTCGACTATTTGCTGATATTCAGCTAAAGTTTTCATTTATTTGCGTGAAATTTTTTAAAACATAGAAATTAAAAAAACGGCAACTATAACAATTCTACATACTATTTTCACAGAATATGGTAATTGAGAAATATTACAGTCAGGGCAATAATAATAAAATCCATGCCATTCCATTTCCTTTCCACATTCAGGACAATATTTTACAATTTTATATTTTCCTGTATTTTAGTAAAAACATTTTCCTTTAAAGGATTTTCATATAAATATTTCAACATGGATAAATAGTCTTCGTAAGAAACATTATCCGCTATATACAACTGAAAACCATTTGCTTGAAGCTGCGTTTCCATTATGCCAAGTGTAATATGAAAATCTTTAACTGGCACAACGCTATTTTCCTTTGCATACTGCAAAGGAAATTGTTCTTTCAACATATCATGTGTTCTGCAAGTCAATAAAATTTGAGCCTTTGCTTTTGATATTGCTTGTGCCATTAATCAATTAATTTGTTAATAATAAACTCAATAAAACTATTTTTTAATGCTAAGTACAATTCTATATAATCTCTATCATATTCAAATCAATTATGTTTTTAAAATGCGTATCTTTTGTATCCAATGCAAGTCCTTGAGTTTTTACCATTCACCTTCTATTTTACTAAATTCAGAATCGATACAATCTCTTAATACAAGAGCTTCTTCGTCAGATATTATTCCAAAATACTTACGTAATGGATGATTATTAAAATCATAAACTACTGTTTTTTTTTGATTTTCAACAACGAGTTTATTTAATTGCTCCGTGAAATTATACACTTGAAACATTAAATGTGGACTTAATTTTTGAATATCCAATATTAATTGCTCTTGTATTTTCATTTTGTCCAAAATTAGAATTAACCCTTCAAGGCTTCAGCACCCGAAACGATTTCGAGAATTTCGGTTGTAATGGAAGCTTGACGAGCTTTGTTGTATGTCAATTTCAATTGTTTGAGCAATTCAGTGGCGTTGTCGGTGGCTTGGTGCATTGCAGTCATTCTGGCACCTTGCTCGCTGGCAAAAGAATCACGTAACACTTTGAAAAATTGTATTTTCAACGAGCGAGGAATCAATGTTTCGGCAATTTCTTCCATCGAAGGTTCGAAAATATAATCGGCATGAAACTCGCTAGCTGATTTGTCAATTTTTATTGGCAAAAACTGTTCGTGTATAAGTATTTGCGAGGCAGCATTTTTGAATTGATTATATATAAAATCAATTCTATCGTATTTGCCTTCTACAAATTCTTTCATATATTTTTCGGCAGTTTTAGCCACATTGTCAAATACCAAATTATCAAACAATGCGCTTAATTTTTCATCAATAGAGATTACATTTCTACTTTTCAAAATATCCATTGCTTTTTTGCCAATGGGCACAAAAGTAACTGTTCCTCGTGCTAACTGTTCCGAATAATTCTCTTCTGCAACTTTTAATGCAAATTTTACCGCATTGGCGTTAAAAGCTCCACACAAACCTCTATTTGAAGCAATTACAAAAATAAGAATTTTGTTTATTTCTCGTTTGGCTTGATATGGATTTCCTTCTAAATCAACACTTTCACTTACATGCGAAAGAATTTCGTGCATTTTATTGGCATAAGGTCGCATTTTGACAATGGCATCGGTTGCTTTGCGAAGCTTAGCTGCCGAAACCATTTTCATAGCACTTGTAACTTGCCTGGTCGATTGCACCGAGCCAATTCTGTTGCGTATTTCTTTTAAATTTGCCATTTTAAATTTTTACATTTCATTAATGCCTCGTTCCTTAAATATAATCATGCAAATAATTGTTTTTCCACTTTTAAATTTGCAAGTTTTCGGAAGCTTCAATATTTTCGATTAACAATTGAATGTCTTTCTTCAATAAATTTAATTTGTCGTGAATAGCTCTCCAAACTGTACTTAAATCTATATTATAATAGTCATGCACTAAAACATGTCTAAATTTAATAATTAGTTCCCATTGAATTTGAGGATTCCTTTTTTGTAATTCCTTTGTAATTCGATAGGCAGCCTCGCCAATGATTTCAAAGTTCTTTACAACTGCAAATTGCAACATTTTATTTTCTAAGAAAGAGTCATAATTACTTTCTTTTGTGAAAATTTCTATGTTTTGGATAGCGTCTAAAATATGTTTTAATCTTTGAATATCCCTAATTTGTTCTCTCATAGATTAATATTTTATCTTTATGAATGCTTTCTTTTGCAAAGCTAGCTTCAAAACCTTCCTCTACTAAGTCAATTTTTCTTTTTGTTAGTTTTTCTAAATCAATGATATAAGATGTATAATCAAATAAATCAATTGTTTTGGGCTGTTGAAATCGTATTAAGATATCAATATCGCTATTCGAATTCATTTCACCACGAGCCAAAGAGCCAAAAACCCATGCTTTCTCAATCGGCATTTTGGGCAAATAAGCTGTTATTTTGCTTATCAACTCTGTACTTTGAGGCTGTAAAAGCTCATCAAAACGCTTATTAAATTCGGCTATTATTAATCTAGCCAAATCCTTATCTTTGATTTGATTAAACCACTTTTCGGCATAATAATAAGCTAAAAGCTGGTTTTTATCCGCATTAAAATTTTTTGTAAGTAATTTCAATTGCTTTTTTGGTGGCAATTTCAAATCATTTTCAAAAGCTAAGACGTTTTCTGTATCAGTTTCAATTTTATCTGCAAATTGCTTTACAGAATATCCGTCTTGCTCTCTTAAATGTTTAATATATGTCCCAAAATGAAGCATAAAACTACGATTTGAATTTCAAACTCAAGTCTTTTACTACCGATTTGAGAGTATCTTTAATTACATCGTTGATTATTCCTTTTCCAAGTTCTTCTAACACGTCGGCATGTTTTAGTTCCAAAAATTCGAGAAATTCTTGCTCAAATTCTTTCACTTTTCCTACCGGTACATCACGCAATAAACCTTCAGTTCCTGCAAAAATAATAGCAATTTGATGACTCACACGCATAGGCGAGTTCAAACCTTGTTTCAATATTTCTACGTTGCGCTCGCCTTTTGTAAGTACGGCTTTTGTAGCAGCATCGAGGTCTGAACCAAACTTAGAGAAAGCTTGAAGTTCGCGGAATTGAGCTTGGTCAAGCTTCAATGTTCCGGCTACTTTTTTCATTGATTTTATTTGAGCACTACCTCCTACGCGCGAAACCGAAATTCCTACGTCGATTGCAGGGCGAATACCTGAATTGAACAAGTTCGAATCAAGGAAAATCTGACCATCGGTAATCGAAATTACGTTTGTAGGAATGTATGCCGAAACGTCGCCTTCTTGTGTTTCGATAATAGGAAGTGCAGTTAATGAACCACCGCCTTTAATCAGATGCTTGATAGAATCGGGCACATCGTTCATGTTGCGAGCTACTTCATCTGAATTGATGATTTTTGCAGCTCTTTCGAGCAAACGAGAGTGCAAATAGAATACATCGCCCGGATATGCCTCACGTCCCGGTGGGCGGCGAAGCAATAACGACACTTGACGGTATGAAACGGCTTGTTTCGATAAATCGTCGTAAATAATCAATGCCGGACGACCTGTGTCTCTGAAAAATTCGCCAATTGCAGCACCTGCAAAAGGAGCATAATATTGAAGTGCCGCTGGGTCAGAAGCCGTAGCAGCAACAATTACGGTATAAGGCAATGCACCATTGTCTTCCAATGTTTTTGCAATACCTGCAATGGTTGAACCTTTTTGACCTATTGCAACATAAATGCAATAAACGGTTTGTCCTTTTGCGTAAAATTCTTTTTGATTGATGATAGTATCAACTGCAATAGAAGTTTTACCGGTTTGGCGGTCGCCGATAATAAGTTCACGCTGACCTCTACCAATTGGAATCATTGCATCAATAGCTTTAATTCCGGTTTGAAGCGGTTCGTTTACAGGTTGTCTAAAGATAACGCTCGGAGCAACACGCTCAAGTGGCATTTCGTAGGTAGCACCAACAATTGCACCTTTTCCGTCGATAGGTTCGCCAAGTGTATTGATAACTCTACCCAAAAGGTTTTCGTTTACTTTGATAGACGCAATCCGTTTGGTTCTTTTTACCGAATCACCTTCTTTGATTTTCTTAGTTTCGCCAAGTATAGCAGCACCTACGTTGTCTTCTTCGAGGTTCATTACTATGCCCATCACTCCACTGCTAAATTCAATCATTTCGTTTGCTTCCACATTCGAAAGACCGTAAATGCGTGCGATTCCGTCGCCAACCTGAAGAACAGTACCTACTTCTTCGAGCCGAGCTTCTGTATTAAATCCTTCTAATTGTTTTTTTAGAATTTCGGAAACTTCTGCGGGTTTTATTCCAGCCATATTCTTACCTTTATAGTGGTTTTTATTTTGTTTTCTTTTTATTATTTAGAAAGTAAAAGAGCTTTCTTAGTATCTTCCAGTTTACGAGCAATGCTAGAGTCTAGTTGTTTATCACCTACTCTAAGCACAAAGCCGCCAATCAATTCTTCGTCAATGCGCTCCGAAAGTTCTACTTTTGTATTGAAAAGTCTTTCGATTAATAGCTTCATTGTTGCTCTTAGTTCGGGGCTTAATTCGTAAGTAGTAGTAAGCGTAGCTTGTTCTATTCCAGTGTATTTGCGGTAAAGGGTTAAGAAGTTCAAAAATGTAATGGGTAAATAATCTTCGCGTCCGTTTTCTGCCATCAAATACAAAAATCTGAGTGTAAGTTCATTAACATTACCTTCAAATACGTTTTTAAAAATATTTTTTTTTTGCTTTGTGCTAATAACAGGATCGGTTAATAATATTCGAAAATTAGCATCTTTATGCAGTTCATGCAAAAGAGTTACATCACTACTAACTTCGCTAAGTACGTTTTTTTCCTGAGCTAAACTAAAAAAAGCCTTTGCATAACGTACCGATATTTTACTTTCGTTCATTTTGTTTTTGTTTAGAAATCAATTACTTTCATTCTATTAATTTAAAAAGCTACTTGTTAATTTAGCTTTACGTCTTGTACATACGCTTGAATAATTTCTTCTTTTTTATTTTCGGAAGAAAGCTCTTTGCGTATAATTTTTTCAGCTATTTCAACCGAAAGAATTGCCATTTCAGCTCTAATTTGGTTAATAGCATTTTCTTTTTCGCTTTTAATATCCGTGATTGCATCTTGTTTTAGCTTTTCTGCTTCTACAAGTGCCGATTTTTTTGCTTCGTTAATAATTTTATCTCTTACTTCTTTGGCTTCCTTCAAAATGCCATCGCGCTCAATTTTGGCTTGAGCAAGTATTTTATCGTTTTCCGATTTGATGTTAAGCATTTCTTGTTTTGCCTTTTCTGCTGAATTTAAGGCTTCTTCAATAGAGTTTTCTCTTTCTTTGAGAGATTCTAAAATGGGTTTCCATGCAAATTTTTTCAATAAGAAAAGCACTATCAAAAAAGACAATGTCATCCAAAAAATGAGACCTATTCCGGGCGTTACTAATTGCATAATTATATTGTTTTTATCGTTTAAAAATCTAAAATCGAGCTATTTTTTCAAAACTATAATTCGAAATTTAATAAAAATAGATAGTTCTCACCTTGTTAGCCAACCGCTAAGTTGGTGAGAACTTGATTTTTTTTCTTATCGTTTTACTAGAAGAAAAGGATAAGTAAGCAAACTACAATAGCAAAGAAGGCAGCACCTTCAACCAAAGCAGCAGCTACAATCATATTTGAGCGAACATCGCCTACAGCTTCGGGCTGACGTGCAATTGCACTCATAGCACCTTCGCCAATTTTTCCAATACCCAAGCCAGCACCTATTGCTGCAATTCCTGCGCCTATTCCGGCACCCATTTTAGCAAAACCGGCTCCTGCGGCTGCTTGTAAAAAAATTGATAATAGCATATTATTTATATTTAGTTATTAAAAATTATTCTATGTAATAAAAAAAATAAATTTCATTATTTTTTTTCAAACAATAAACACTAAAAAAACTTCTAAAAATATACGTTAGAAACTAATTTTTTGTAGTTCTTTGGTTGAAAAATATTAAAAATTAATGATGCTCTTCGGTTGCCATTCCAAAGTAAAGTGCTGACAACAAAGTGAAAACATAAGCCTGAATAAAGGCAACCAACAATTCCAAAACACTCATAAATATAGTAAATGCTATTGAAACAATTGAAATTCCGTATCCAACACCAACACTCATTTCGCCAAAAATAAAGATTAAGCTAAAAAATCCTAAAACAATAATGTGTCCAGCAGTGATGTTGGCAAACAAACGAACCATGAGCACAAACGGTTTAGTGAAAACTCCAATTACTTCTACCAAAGGCATCAAAGGAATTGGATATTTGAGCCACCAAGGTACTCCGGGTGCATTGAAAATATGAACCCAATAATTTTTGTTGGCGTTGCGAGTTGTTATAATGAATGTAAAAATAGCTAAAACAAATGTTATAGAAATATTACCTGTTAAGTTTGCTCCGCCCGGAAATATTGGAATTAAGCCTAGTAAGTTATTGAAAAATATAAACATAAATACCGTTAATAAATAAGGCATATATTTTTCGTATTTTTTTGCTCCAATGGCTGGTTTTGCAATATCGTCGCGAATGAATAAAATCAGAGGTTCGATGGCATTTTGCAATCCGGTTGGGGCTTTTTGAACGCCTTTGTATTTGTTTGCAATCGAAATAAATACCCAAAGAATTATTATCAAACTTACAAATAATGCTACAACATTTTTAGTGATTGAAAAATCAAGTGGCAGCACAGCTTCTTCTACTTTTTCACCATTTTTTACGATGGTCGTAGTTTTGGGTGTTCCATCTTCATTTACTTCGTAGATTTTGCCCTTCAAAACTCCTTCTGTTGCAAGGGCAAATCCTTTATATGGTACATATTTATGCTCATGATGAAATTTACTTGACATAAATATGTTAAGACCACTTGTTTGGCTATAAACAATTACCGGAAGTGGTACCGACAAGTGAAAATCGTTGTAAGATAAAATATGCCATTCGTGTGCATCGAGTACGTGATCCATTATCAGTGCGCCTACATCGAGTTTCTTTTTAGCTTCTGATTCGTGGTTTTCTTGTTCGGCAAACAAGCGATTGTGGGTGCCAAACACAAAAAAAACGATAATTGCGATGTATTTTGCTAAAGTAATTTTATTCATGTCTATTATTTATTAATCAAGCTATTAGAATGTTTTTTGCAAATATTCGATAAGCAATTCAATTACATAATTTCATAGTTTATTCATCTGTTTTCTAAACTTTTATGCAAACGTTTGTAACTACCTGTTTGAAAATGTTAAGATTTCACAAATATATAAATAATTATTTAAGATAAAAACAATATTATTCACTTTTTTTTATTTTCATTTCAAATAAAATTGATTTTACATCAAAAATAAGGTAAATAAAATACATTACTAAAAAATAAACTACAAATACTTTTACATTTTCCTTGATAAATCCTATATAAAGCGAAATAAAAAGAATATTAAAAAGCAATTTTAGTGCAGTAGTACTCAGAAAAGCCGTATTGAATTGTATATTTGACTTTGACAATGCACCGGTCATTTTTGAGTGAAAGAAAAGTGATGTAAAAATGATGAATAATTGAGTTATGGGAATGATATATGTAAAATATGGTTTAAAAACACTTGCAAATAGGGCTATTGTTACAAATAATACAAGCGTGCTAATTGAAATTAATTTTCGGAGATATTGTGGACTAATTGTTTTCATTTTTTTCTAAGAAACTTTATTTAATTCGTTAAGTTGATTGAATTGATTTTTTTTAATACCTAATTTCCGCAAGTTGTTTTTCAATTGATTGATAGCCGGAGTATCAAGTGCATGCAAAATGCACACAAAGTAATTGTTATCAAGCAATTTATTAATCGATTGATTCAATGGCTTGGGGTTTTGAGGTAATGTTGTGAATCATAGGTTAGCGGTAAGCCTCTTGATAATTATTTAAATAGTTTTTAATGTGATTGATAACATCATCTTCCGAGATGGATTTGTGTACCGAGTTTTTAAGATAGTTCTCGATTTCTGTAATTACATTGGTGCGGAATTTCCAGTCGCCACTCAAAATTTTTCGTGCGTTGCGGCGCGTATAGCAAAAGGCTAAAATAGATTTTGACTTGTCGAAAGTGAAATTTCGGTCATAGCTATACTCCCAAACCGGAATTAAGCTCAAATCGTATGCTTTCGGAAAATCGCCCCAATTGCTTTCTAAATGGTCAATGCGTTGCAATCCAAAGTAATTAATGCCGTACAATTCACCAATTGTTGCTACATTATCGCCATTAAAATCTATGTAGGCACTTCCATTTTCGGATTCCATCAATTGCCCTTGGGTGTAATAAATGCCTTTAAAGCCGCTGCCTTCCATATAAAAATCTAGTCGTTGTTCTTTTCTGAGTGTTCCAAACACAAAGATTCGAATGTTCAATGTTTCAAAGAAATTTTCCATTTTAGTTTTCTTGTTATATTTTTTTTGAAGTTTTTAAAGAATTTAAAAGCTAAGAACAAATTTGTTCATAAAAAAGTAACT
>DZBP01000013.1:0-19600 GCA_022729915.1 Draconibacterium orientale
GTACATATTTAAAATGCAAAAGGGCTCAATAAAATAATATTGAGCCTTTTTTGTGCGCACATTGAAATTTTCTTGAAATATTGGGTAGTAAACCAAATTTAATTGTATATTTTATTTTGCCAAGTGCTTAAAATTTATTTGATTACAAAAATGTTTGCTCCAAATAAAATAGCACAGGTGCTTTAATTTGTAAATTTCTTAAAAATAACTTAAATTTGTATAGATTTTTTTGATAGGAAGAATATCTATTTTCTTGTGGATTCCGCATTTTTAGATTGAAATTGTAATTAAAAATACATTCATTGGATTGTTTTGTAAAATTAATAATTTCAAAGATACAGCAAAAAAATGGAATTTCAATGCTAAAAATAAATTTATCTTTTATGAAAGCAGCCATTTATGATGACAAAGAATATAAGAATACTTCAAATAATTTCTATTTTTATACTGCTTTTTTTTGCATTTAAGCCAAGTTTTTGCCAAACGGAAATTGATAGTTTGGAAAAAAATGCAGAAACTTTGATAGGAGAAAAAAAAGTAGAAGCATTTAATGCATTGAGTTGGAAATTACGCAATTCGCAACCACAGAGAGCCCTGAAATATGCCCAAGCTGCTATTGTTTTGTCTGAACTCAGAAATTATGAAAAATTAAAACTTAAAGCTCTCAGTTTTGCTGGTGTTGCCGAAAAAAATCTTGGTAATTATTTAAACTCGCTAACTTATTATTTTGAAGCTCTCAAAATTGCCGAAAAGCGAAATTATAAAGCAGAAATAGCTTATTCTAAAATAAATATTGCCAATATTTATATTTATCAGCAAGAGTACCATTTGGCTATTCCGCCTTTGCAAGAAGCTTTAAAAGTAGCTACTCAAATAGCTAATAAAGAGATAATTGGATACGCCAATTTGAATTTAGGACGTGTTTTTAGTAATTTAGCTAATTTTGAAAAGGCTCTTTTTTATTTCAATACTGCACTCAAATTGCGTAGCGAACTTAATGATACTGAGGGTATTTCGGTGTGTCTCAAATATATAGGAGATGTGTATTATGCAAAATCGGATATAGAAAAAGCCTTAAACCACTATTTTGCAGCACTTTCAATTGCTAAAAACAGTAAACTCGATACCGATTTAATGTCTGATGCTTATAATAAAATAGCACGTTGTTATTTAAACCAAAATAAAATAGAGGAAAGTGAAAAAGCTGCTTTAGAAAGCTATGCTTTTGCTAACGAAATAAATTCTATTTTGCGTTTACGAGAGGCTTCTTTCACATTATTTGAAATTTATAATGTGAAAAAAAATTATAAGAACTCGCTTGATTATTACCAAAAATATATTACTTTTAGAGATACCTTGACCAACGTTCAAAATATCAAACAAATTACACAGTTACAAGAAAAACATAAATACGAAAAAGAAAATGAAATAAAGCAGCTTGAAGCTGAAAATAAGCAACTTATAATTGACGAAAAATTTAAAATAGAGCGAAACAAACAATATTTTTTGTATGCTTTTGCTTTAATTTTATTGGTATTTTTGGGAGTTGTAATAAAACATAATATTACACGTAGAAAAGCAAATGAAAGCCTTCGTTTGCAGCGCGATACAATAGCTAAGCAAAATGAAGAAATTAGAGATAGTATTTTATACGCAGCTAGAATTCAGACGGCTGTGCTGCCACCACTTTCTGAAATAAATAAATTTTTTCCGGAAAATTTCATTCTATATTTGCCAAGAAATATTGTTAGCGGCGATTTTTATTGGGCTAAAGCTTTGAATTTTAATGGAAAAAATTATTTGATAATTGTAGCTGCTGATTGCACCGGGCATGGTGTACCTGGCGCGTTTATGAGTATGCTTGGAATCGCCTTTTTAAACGGCATTGTTAGCGAAACTGCTCATCTAAATATACTTACATCGAATGAAATTTTGAATAGATTGAGAGATAAAGTAATTAGTTCGTTAAATCAATCAGGGAAAGAGAAAGAGACCAAAGATGGTATGGATATTTCGTTGTGTGTGATTGATTTAGAAACCAAAATCATGCAATTTTCAGGCGCATATAATTCGATGTTTTTGGCGCGCGAGGGCGAAATAATTAAAATTGATGCCGACAAAATGCCAATAGGTGTTTATCCAAGACAAATAAAAGATTTTACAAAGAGAGAAATTCAATTGCAAAAAAATGATAGAATTTATCTATTTTCTGATGGTTATCCAGACCAATTTGGTGGCGAAACCAAGCAAAAATTCTTGATTAAAAACTTTAGACAGCTCATTTTAGAGAATTATTTATCGGATATGGAAAAACAAAAGGAAATTTTAAAATCTACTTTTGAAGCTTGGAAAGGTCAAAGCAAGCAACTTGATGATATTCTTGTTATGGGTATTAAAATTGAGTAGATATTTTAAGTAGTAAACCAAATTTAATTGGATATTTCATTTTGCCAAGTGCTTAAAAATTATTTGATTACAAAAATATTTGCTCATAATAAAATAGCACGCGTGCTTATTATTTTTAATAGCTAATCTAAATTCAAATAATTAAGTGTTTTTTTTCAATTGTAGCTTAAACTGTACACAAAAAATACATTGTACATTTTTATCTACTTAGAGTGTGAAATTTATTTGATTGGGAAAAAAATTACTTCAAAAATAAAAACAAAAGTACTTATTTAACCGAAAAACTTTTTTTGTGTTAAAAAATATTTTTTTTAGCCAAATTTTGACGTATTTTTGTATGTATTCTAATTACTATCAGTACTTTTAAAAATTTGCGGCAAACGTTTTTGTTATTAAATAATATTCAAGTACTTGACAAGATTAAATGCACAATTAATTCAAATTCTATTTCATTTAGAATTTATATTAAAGTTTGTATTGAACATTCATTTTTTAGTTTGAATTGAATCAAATTTTGTGATGTAAAATGTTGATAGTTAAAAAGTTTCGTTTTCTATTAGTTGTTTCTTTTTTGTTTTTTTCATTGTTTGCATTAGCACAAGAAACCGACATTAAATTTGAAACTATTTCTCTTGAAGAAGGACTCTCGCAAAGTTCTGTGCTTTGCATTGTTCAAGATTATAAGGGATTTATGTGGATTGGCACTTTTGATGGTTTGAACAAATATGATGGGTACACTATAACAAAATATCACTTTAGCAATAAAGATGAATTTTCCATTGCCGATAATACTATCAATGCTTTATTTGAAGATTCCGAAAAAAATCTATGGATAGGTACCCGATTAGGTTTGTGCAAATACGACCGCACTAAAGATAGCTTTATTCGAATTGATATTGATAGAAAGCAAATTACCGGTTCTGTTATTACTTCCATTGTGGAAGATAAAAGAGGTTACTTGTGGGTAGGCACTACATCTGGTTTGAATAGATACGATAAAAAAACAGGTAAATTTAAAACTTTTAAATTTAATTTTCTTGACCCTAATGCCATTAGCAACAACCAAATACATCAAATTGTTTACGATAAGAAAAATCATTTGTGGCTTGCAACTAACGAAGGTTTGAATAGGTTTGATATAGAAACTGAAAAAGCTATTACGTTCAAATTTACAAGAGAACAAGTTGATTATAACAGAATTAATTATGTGTGTGTTACAAAGAACGATTCTGTTTATGTTGGAACTGACTATTGTATTTCAAAATTAGTTTTTGATAAAGGTAACCCATGTATTTATTATTTCGACAACAGTTATTTGCCTTTGCTTGAAAATAATTTTAGCAAAAAAATCAAAAACATTAATTTCGATCTTGATTTTAGGGCTAAATGTATAGTGGAAGATAACAACAATGTTTTGTGGATTGGTAGTGAAAAAAATGGTTTGGTGATGTTCAATCCGAAAACCAGAAAATTTAAAACTTATACTTATGACCCGGCAAAAAGAAAAAGTCTTTCGGTAAATAACATTCTTACACTTTATCAAGACAGAACCAATATTTTGTGGGTTGGAACTTACCTTGGCGGTGTGAATAAATGGAACAGAGCTGCTGACGATTTAGATATTTTTAGGCACAATCCTTACGACCCCAACAGCTTGAGTTCTAGTCAAGTACGTTCTATTTACCAAGACAGAGAAGACAATATCTGGATAGGAACTGTAGATGGTGGCTTAAATAAATGGAACAAAAAAGATGCAAAATTTGTACATTACAAATACGATAGATTCGATAAAAATAGCCTTCCACACAATCATGTTAGAACCATGTTACAAGACTCGAAAGGTCGTTTTTGGGTTGGAACTGACGGTGGTGGTCTTGCCATTTTTTATCCAGATAAAAACAAGTTTGAACGTTACGAATCCAATTCGTCAGATAAATATTCGCTTAGTAGCAACAAAATTTGGAAAATTTACGAAGATTCAAGGGGTAATATTTGGGTGAGCACAATGGGCGGAGGTTTAAATTTGTATATTCCTGAAAAAAACGGCTTTAAAAAATTCAAATACCGTGCTAGTAAGCCTAAATCAATTTCAAACAATGACGTTATTTCCATCTTGGAAGACTCAAAAGGAAGGCTTTGGGTTGGGACGCAAGGTGGTGGATTGAATTATTTTAATTATAAAGATAGTACTTTTACCAATTATCAATTCAGCCACGATGATTCTACTTGCATTAGTGACGACAGAATTTATTCAATCTTTGAAGATTCTAAGAAAAATATTTGGGTTGGTACAAAAGGCGGCTTAAATTTGTTCAATCCTAAAACTAATAGCTTTACAGTTTTTACTAAGGAAGATGGTTTGCCTAACGATGTAGTCATGGGTATTTTAGAAGACAAAGAAGGTAACTTATGGCTCAGTACCAATGGAGGATTGTGTAAATTTAATAAAGATAAAGGAGTTATACGGAATTTTGATGTAAAAGATGGTTTGCAAAGCAACGAATTTTTGGTAGGCTCATATTGTAAAGCTCGAAATGGCGAGATGTTTTTTGGTGGAATTAATGGCTTTAATGCCTTTTTTCCGGAAAAAATAAAAAACAACCAAAATCCACCCTCAATTGTTATTACCAATTTTAGCATAATGAACAAGGAAGTTCAGCTTGATACCATCATCAGCGAGAAAAAACATTTGTATTTGTCTTGGGAAGACAATGTGTTTTCATTTGAGTTTGTTGCATTAGATTATATTTTTCCAGACAAAAACCAATATAAAATTAAAATGGAAGGTTATGTAGATGAGTGGATTGACTTTGGCACTCGTCGATATGTGTCGTACACTAATTTACCTCCCGGAAGAGATTATGTTTTTAGAGTAATAGGCTCAAACAATGATGGTGTTTGGAACAATGAAGGCACATCTATTATTATACATATTTCACCACCTTGGTATCAAACTACTTGGGCTAGAGTTACGGGTTTTATCCTTTTAATAGCAAGTGTTCTTTCATGGGTTAAATATCGTGAGCAAAAACTAAAGCACGACAAACATGTTTTGGAGCAAGCCGTAAATGACAGAACGAAACAAATTAGAGAAAAGAATATTGAACTTGCTCAAAAAACAAAAGATATTACCGACAGTATTGAGTACGCTAGTAGAATACAAAATGCAATTTTACCGCCCGAAGAGCTCCTAAAAGAGTCGCTTATCGATTATTTTGTGCTTTTCAAGCCAAGAGATATTGTGAGTGGCGACTATTATTGGATGACTCGCAAAGAAAAGAAAACCGTAATAACAGCTGCCGATTGCACAGGACATGGAGTTCCGGGAGCATTTATGAGCATGTTGGGAATTGCTTTTTTGAACGAAATTGTAAATAAAATTGACATTATCGAATCGCATGAAATATTGAATCAATTGCGCGATTATGTCAAAAATTCGCTCAATCAAAAAGGAGCCGAAGGCGAAGCAAAAGATGGTATGGACATTGCACTTTGTGTCATTGACCATGAAACTAAAAGCGTAGAATTTTCCGGTGCTTTTAATCCGTTAATTATTGTTAGAAATGGCGAAATTGTTGAAATTAAGGCAGATAAAATGCCTATCGGAATTTACGAAGAAGACCACAAATCGTTTACAAAAAATATAGTAGAAATACAAGCAGGCGATTCGCTTTATATGTATTCCGATGGCTATGTTGATCAATTTGGAGGACCCAGAGGTAAAAAATTCTTCAGCAAGCAATTCAAAACTTTATTGCTAGAAATCAATCACAACACAATGTCGCAGCAAAAACAAATTCTTTGGGAAACCATGGAAGCCTGGCGAGGAAATTTAGAGCAAGTGGACGATATTTTGGTGATGGGCTTTAAAATTGAATAAGCAGTGAACCAAATTAAATTGTATATTTCGTTTCGCCAAGTGCTTAAATTTAATTTACTAAACCAAATAGACCAATTAAAATGCACAATTGCTTTAAAATAGCTTAGCAATTGTGGTTTTTTATTGATTAAGAAAATGATGATTCGAAAAAAACAGAAATTTAACTATCTGAATAATAGTTTCTTGGGTGAAATTTGAATTTCCATTTGTTCACTTTCTCAATATTCTGAAAAAAATTACCTTATAAGTTCAATTTAATTGCCTATATTTGTACAAAAAATAAAACAAAATAAATATTGTCTTTTTATATATTTTTTTTAACGTGAAAATATAACAAAAGCGATTGTTTTATATTTATGTTTAATTTATAAAATGTATAAATATATGAAAATCAAATCATTATTAATAAGTCTGATTGTAATATTTTTATTTTCGAGTTGTGCTCAATTATCACAGTTAGCAAATTTTGCTTCGTGCGAATTTCGTACCACAAAAGTAGAAAATGTTAATTTAGCCGGTATTGATGTTCAAAATACTAAATCTCTTTCTGATTTGAATTTGCTTACTGTGGGCAATTTGCTGAAAACCGTAGCTACAGGAAAATTACCACTTAGTTTTGTTCTCAACGTAGAAGCTAAAAATCCGAACACAAGCTTAGCTGCCATGAATAAAATTCAGTGGATAGCCATTTTAGATAGTACTGAACTCACTCGTGGTGTTATTGACCAACGCGTTGAAATTCAGCCTAATTCAACTGCAATTGTGCCAATAAATATAAGCGCAGATTTGAAAGAAATTTTCAAAGGTGAAACAGGTAAATCGTTGATTAACTTGGGATTGAACTTAGCTGGTTCTGATGGCTCACCAAGCTCAAGGCTTACAATTAAAATAAAACCATCTATTTTAATTGGGAATTATCCTTTAGAATATCCTGGATTTATTACAGTAAGTAAAGAATTTGGAAATAAAGTAGAATAATAAGGTATTGGTTAATTATTTTCCTAGACCAAATAGAAGTCTTTATTTTGAAAATTTGTAAGATTAATAAATAAAAAAGTGTACGACATAACAGCCAAAACCTTAGCCGGTTTAGAAGAAATTTTAGCCCAAGAACTTGCAGATTTGGGTGCACATGAAATCAAACTAGGATATAGAGCCGTTTTTTTTAAGGGCGATGATACTATTTTGTACAAAGCAAATCTTTTGTGTAGAACTGCGCTTAAAATTTTAAAGCCAATTAAAACTTTTCCGGTAATTGACGAAAACGATTTGTATGAAAAAGTAAAAAAAATAAATTGGCTAGATTTCATTTCCCTCAACGATACTTTTCGTGTAGATGCAACAACTACTTCCGATAATTTTACTCATTCTCAGTTTGTTGCATTGAAAGTAAAAGACGGAATAGCCGATTTTTTTCGTGAAAAAACAGAGAAAAGACCTTCGGTAGATACTTTTAGACCTAACTTGCGAGTTGATGTATATATTTTGAATGATAAATGCACCATTTCTATTGATAGTTCTGGCGAATCGCTTTATAAACGCGGCTACAAAACAAAAACTAATCTTGCGCCAATGAGCGAAGTGCTGGCTGCCGGTTTAATTTTGCTTACAGGTTGGCGTGGAGAAGTTGATTTTTATGACCCAATGTGTGGTTCAGGCACCCTTTTGGTTGAAGCGGCTATGATTGCGCACAATATTCCGGCAGGATATTTTCGCAAAGAATTTGGATTTGAACTTTGGCGAGATTTCGATAGAGAGCTTTGGGCTGAGGTTTTTACCGAAGCTGAACGAAAAATCAGACGCCCAAATATAAAAATTCAAGGCTCTGATATGGACTGGGACGCCATTAAAATAAGCAAAAGCAACATTGCAAACGCTAAACTTTCAGAGTATATCGAAGTAAAGAAATTTCCATTTGAAATTAGTAAACCTTCTGAAGATAAGGCAATTGTAGTAATGAATCCACCGTATGGCGAGCGAATGCAAAAAGAAGATATTTTTGCTTTTTACAAATCTATTGGCGACAAACTAAAAGCCGATTATCTGAACAAAGATATTTGGATTTTGACTTGCAATATGGAAGCTTTAAAAGCAATTGGTCTAAAAACTTCACGCCGAATTGATATGAAAAATGGCAATTTAGATTGCAAATTTGTAAAATATGAGGTTTATAAAGGATCAAAAAAAGGAAAATACATGAATAATTCGGAATCGGAACAAAAAGAGTAATCTGTTTTTGAAGTCCAATATCATTTAAGTCTAAAAAAACAAAGCTGAAATATTATATTTAAGTTTGTTTTTTTAGACTTTTTTTTGTATATTGTGTCATTAATTAAATTGAAATAGCATAAACTAATTTTAATCAGTTATTTATTTGATTTTCAAATTAATTCATTTTCAAATTTTCAAATTTTCAAATTAGTATAATTGCTTAAACTTAATTTTTTTACTTTCGGGCTATGAAAAAAATATTTTTGTTTTTGCTAATATTATTTCCCCTAATAAGCTTAGGACAAGGATTTTATATAAAAAAATACCATGTTGATATGCTTGTGAAAAAATCCGGAAAAGTTGAAATCACTGAGCACATTTTGGCTGACTTTACAGAAGAAAAGAGAGGAATTATTCGTCAAATTCCTTTTAGCTATTTGCTTGCTAATAACACTGATAGCGCAAAATCGACCAAAGCTGAACCTTACAACGATTACTACATAAAAATAGATAATGTAAACGTAAAGGACTATGAATTTACTACTTACAAAGAAAATGGTTACGAAATTATACGCATTGGAAATGCTTCAACTTATATTACAGGTTTGCAAAATTACATCATTTCTTACACTGCCGAAGGAATTATCAATCCATTTTCGACTCATTATGAGCTAAATTGGAATTTAATTGGACATCAATGGGAAGTTCCTATTGATGAAATTACTTTTAAGGTTAGTTTTGAGGAATTTCCAAAAGATTTTTCTAAAGAAAATATTATTATCAGTACAGGAGTATATGGCTCTACCGAAATTGATGCCGAATATAAGCTAACAAACTCTATAACAGGTAAATCTACTCGAAAATTTGAACCTGCCGAAGGGCTTACTTTATCGTTGTCCTTTCCTACAAATTATTTTGACCCTTTTCATCAAATCTCTGACATTGAAACACTGTTTGAAATTCAAAGTATTGCAGCGTGTAATGTTACAGAAAATATTGTAGTAAAATATAATATTGCAAGTAATGGATTTACTTACAAAATCCCTAAATTTAGAACAAATGAAAATACTGAAAACGAGGAATTTATTCTCAAAAATATTCAAGTTTTGAAAAATAATTCTGCTCGTAGATTTAAAGTGCAGGAAGATTCTGAAAACTTTATTATTCATATTGGAGGAACATTCTTAGAGCCATTGTGTTTGGGGTTCGATACCATTAAGTTAACATATACGCTTTGGGGCGCAGTTTTTTACGAAAAAGAAAATGTTTTTTTTGCGTTTGACTTTTTTAAAAATAAAACGGCAAAAATTCCGGTGACTCAAAAGCTCCAAATTTATTTGCCTCAAAGTTACGAATTTAAAGGAGGTGAAATTCAAGAATTACCTTCTGATTTAATCCCATTTTTTAGCTTCGACAAAAAACTGGAATACAAAAATGAAAATTCTATTCGCGATTTTAACTTAAAACTAAAGCTACCAAATAATTCGATAAATAGCATAATACCAATTGAATATGTAAAAAAAGCAAATTATTATGCCGTCAAAAATTTAGATGTAGCAATTTTGATTAAAGGCAATAAAGAAATATCGGTAAAAGAAACTATTGATGTTGTGAAATTGCTCCAAGATGCTTATACATTTGCACATACCATTTCTTTTTCGAGCAAAAATGTTGATTTTGTAAGTTATTTGCCTACTAATAGAGCCAATGAAATTATGGTGGATAGAAAAGCGTTACTTACAAATCGTTTTGAACCCATTATTTACAATAGTAAGTTGAGCAAAAATGGATATTTTTATACCGAAGAAATGATGTCGTGGGTTGATAATGAGCCACTTAATCGTTTTCTTTCTTACGGTTTTGAGTATTCGGTCTATGATGTAGTTTGTAAATCGGATAGCGGAGCAGTAGTTTCAATTCCGTTATATCTTGAAAATGAATACGTTCACGCAGGAAAATGTGAAATTACTTTTACCGAAAAAATTGAAAAATCTAAAATAAAGTGCTATCTTTTAAACGACGAAGAAATTAAATCCGTTGATTTTGAAATTGTTAATAACAAATGTATTATTTCATTGCAAAGTTTATCGGAAGCTAAGCCGAATATTACATTGCGAATCGTATTTTCGGAAGATTATGTACCTGATTATAATTTAGTTAAAGAAACACAACTTTTTTTTAACAACAATACCTATATAATTGTTCCATTTATTGTTTTTATCTTGTTGTTTTTAATTTGGTATTTTATTGGCAAAGATAAAACCCACACATTGGTAGTACGTTACGAGCCGCCACAAAATATTACACCAGCAGAAGCAGGCTTACTTTGGGACGACAAATTGCACAAACGAGATATGATTTCCCTTGTATATTATTGGGCTTCAAAAGGTTATTTAGAAGTCATTCAATCGGGAACGTCTCTTTCGTTAAAAAAAATAGTTGAAATTCCGGATTCTGCTAAAGATTTTGAAAAAACAATTTTCAGTGCTTTGTTCGCTTCAAAGTCGTTAGGAGAGATGGTGAGTGTTAGTTCGCTTGGAAATACTTTTGCTTTGCAATTTTCCAAAGCATTTAAGCAAATGGACAAACACAGCAAACAGCAAGGATTTTATTCAGGCTTTGCGTTTTTCCTAAGCAAATTCTTGACAATTTTCTCGTTTGTTATTTTCTTTTTTTCTTTAGTTTTCGCATTTATTTTAACCGATGGAATTCAATTTTTTGTAGGAATGACAGCAACTTCGATAATAATTTTTGTTTTTGGACGTATTATGATTCGTAAGAGTTTGAAAGCTAGTGAGATTTATTCCGAAATTTTAGGATTTAAAGAATTTATTGTGAAAGCAGAGCTAGAAAGATTGAAAGAATTGGCTGGTGAGAATCCAAAATATTTTGAGCAAACCATTGCTTATGCAATTGTTTTGGGATATGGCAATTTGTGGGCAGATAAATTTAAGAATATAATGACCTCACCACCAAGCTGGTACAAAGGATATGAACCAGATTCAGGAAAATCGTTTTCCACAGATTTATTTACTAAACGCTTGGTTGCTAATATGTATAAAATGGAAACTACTTTTAACTACAAGCCGCCAAAAACTTATTCCACATCGTACAGCTCTTCAAGCTCTTCCGGGTCAAGTTCGTCGTGGAGTTCTTCGTCGTGGAGTAAGAGTAGTTCTAGTTCAAAGTCTTCTTGGTCAGGTAGTAGTAGTTTTAAAAGTAGTGGTGGAGGCTACTCTGGTAGCGGCTATGGTGGTGGAGGAGGTTCTAGTTGGTAAAAATCGTTCGGTTTTTTATCGTTAGTTGTATTTTTCTTGTACAACTAACGACATAAAAATCCAATTAATTGTATCGTTTAGCTAAGAGCCCAAAGAAATACTTCAAAACAAAATGTTTGTTTCATTTAAAAAGAACATTGCAATTAAGTTAATTTCTAAAACGTTCTTTTTATAGGATGATAGTTTGGCAAAATACCCGCTTTTTTATCTTTTTCAAATTGTTTAAACATAATTTTAATGCGCCAAATAATATCCGATGTTTCTGCATTGAGTAGATAAAATTCGTTGAAATTGCAATAAACCATAAAATCTACCAATTCTTCTCCGCTCAAACCTGTTTGTTTTTCAACCAATTCGGAATTATATTTTTCGTCTATTTTTTTTTCAATTTTTGCACGAGCATCTAAATGAGCTATTTTTGCAAGTTGCTTTTGATAGTAGGTGTCAAAAGTTGAAATTGGAATACCCGAAGTAGGGCGGGGCATGGTGCGTATTTCTTTTAATTGTTCGGGAGTGAGTATGCTTTCGAGCCAATAATATTTGTTTCCTGCCCATTTTGGCATTTCTACAGCTACAAATTCATCTTTGAATTTTTGCCATCTAAGTTCGTATATATTTACAGTTGCTATGTGATAAGTTTTTGTCATTAAGCGGATTGGATTGTAGCTTCCATCAGGTTTGGCTATTTTGTTTACCAAAAAATATTCTTTCTCAAAACCAATTGCTGAAACAACCAAAGTATCGGTAATATCAAGTGGTAATTCAAAATAACCATCGAAAGTACATATTGTTCCTTTTTGTGTTTTTAAGCTAACTACATTGGCAAAGGAAACAGGCTTTTGTGTTTCACCTTCAAGTATTTGCGTTCTGATTGTAGCCGGTGAATTGCTCGTGATAAGCTTTTGAGCATTTGCCAAATTCACATAAAGCAAATTTAAGATTCCGAAGAGTAAATATCTTTTCAATTTTGCGAAATTAAATTGTTTTTGGATTGATTGAATAAAGACTTTGCCAAAGTTTTTATTCTTTGGCAAAGCTATTTTTTTTATTTTATTCTATTCTAAGTCTTTCAAAATAGCAATACACTCTTCAATATATGCATCTTTTTTTAGTTTTTCGTGCCATTTTGTAACAGTATTTGTTTTAATACTGTCGTTTTTGATTTTATTTTTTTCATCTGCGGTAGAAAAGAAATTCAAACTGGTTTTTGTTTCGCCAATTGCTTTGAATTTTTTATTAAAAGCTTCATCTTCTTTGTTTTCCAATTTGAATTTTGCCAAATTTAACGAACTAAGAGTTTTTTCGTTTTGCATTTTTATCCAATTTGCTTTTTCCGAAATAAGAGTAAAATCATTATTTTTTTCCACTCTGGCTTTACTTTTGCTTTTTAATTTTTCCAAATTTTTAACTCTTTCGTAGTTTTTATAGCTTACCGATTGTATTTCAGTCCATTCCATCGGGAAATCTTGGTCTTTTTCGCTAATTTCAGCAAATTGATATTCGTCTGGAAGCAAAATATCAGGAGTTACTCCTTTTAATTGAGTAGAACCACCATTGATTCGGTAAAATTTTTGTATAGTAAGTTTCACTGCTCCAAGTGGTTGAAGACTTTTTTGGTCGCCTTGCAAAACATTGTCGAGGTCAAAAAAACGTTGAACTGTGCCTTTTCCAAAAGTAGGACTTCCTACAATAATAGCACGTCCATAATCTTGCAATGCTGCTGCTAAAATTTCTGATGCTGAGGCACTTAACCCGTTTACAAGCACTATCAATTTGCCGTCCCATTGCACGCGTTGGTCGGTGTCGTTCAAAATTTGGGCTTTACCCATTTTTGCTTTTACTTGTACAATAGGTCCTTCTTCAATAAAAAAACCGGACATATCCACTGCGTCCATCAATGAGCCGCCGCCATTGTCGCGCAAATCGAGTATCAATCCTTCTATTTTTTCGCTTTTTAAATATTCTAGCTCTAATTGAATGTCTTTTGCACAAAAATGTCCATCGTATTTGTTAAAGTCGGCATAAAACTTTGGTAAATAAATATATCCGTAAGAATGTTTTCCTTTTTCGTCTTTTATCATAGCCGATTTTGCATACGTTTCGTCAATATTGATGACATCGCGAATGAGTGAAACGGTTGTAATTGTACCATCAACTTTTTTTATGGTAAGGCGAACTTCTGTGCCTTTTTTTCCTCTAATCAATTGAACTGCATCATCTAAGCGCATATCAACTACATCTACAGGCTCGCTATTGCCTTGTGCTACTTTCAAAATGAGCGTATTAACTGTAATGTCTTCAACCTTTGAACTTGGACTTCCGGGTACAATATTTACAATTTTGATGTAACCATCGCTTTCTTGCAAAGTTGCACCAATTCCTTCGAGCTGCCCCGACATTGAAATGTCAAAATTTTCTTTTTCTTCCGGAGGATAATAACCTGTGTGCGGGTCGTAAATTCCGGTTATGCAGTTCAAATAAACCGTATATCTGTCATTTTTATCTAATTTATTGAGTCTTCTAAACCAATCTTCGTGAGTTTTTAGCACTTTTTTTCGTGCACTTTCTTCCATTTCGGCAAAGCTCAATATTTTAGTGCTTGTATCTTTTTTTTCAATGGCTTTTTCTTGATTTTCAGTCATTTCAGCTATTTTTAATAGCGTAGAATATTTTAAATACTTGCGCCAATATTCCTTCAATTCGGCTTTGTCTTTTGCAAAATCTATTTTTTCGGGGTCGCTTTCATATTGTTCATCAACCTCAAAATCAAATGGTTTTGACAAAATTTCTTTGAAATACTCTTCTACTTCGGCTATTCGTTTTACCAAAATGTCGTTGCTTAAATTGAAAAAATCGAAACTAAGACTTTCAATTTCGTCGTCAATGTTCAGTTCGTAGGCTTTTAAATTTTTTATATCTTCTTGCAACAGAAAGCGTTTGCTGTAATCCATTCGCTCTATATACAATTTGAAAACGTTTTTTGAAAATTCGTCGTCAATTTGTTTTGGCGAATAGTGTGCGCTATTAAGGCTTTGAGTAAGCACATCTAACAGCACTTTTTCTTTGTCTGAATTGATTATTGAGAATGCAATCAGAAAGCTTGCTATTGCCAATAGCGATAAGGTTAAAATATTTTTTTTCATAATTTCGAGTTTTTTTGTTTTGCATTTTTGTTTTGTTCAATAAAAAAAATGGTAAGTTTCCGTTTCATTAAAACTTCAAAAATACATAGTTTTTACGTTTTTAATGGTTTCTTTTCGTTTAGTAGATTCTTTTTATTGTACAAATTTTGAACAAAATTTAATAGTAAACTAATTTTTTTGAAAAAAAAGTTAAATTAAATTTTATCCATCTAAAAACAAATATAAAATATTTAATTTTGCAAAAAAAATGATTGAATTTTAAATTCATTTGATTTAACAATTTTTAGTACAATCTTTGTTTTAAACGTAAAAATTAACATATTTGTTTTAATAAACTATAAAAAAGAGAGATGAAAGTAGCAATTGTAATGGGAAGTGATTCCGATTTTCCGGTTGTGGAAAAAACGGTAACTATTTTGAAGAAATTTGGTATTGACTTGGAAGTAAGAGTATTATCGGCACATCGCACGCCACATCAAGCATTGGCTTTTTCTGAAAATGCCGAAAAAAATGGTTTTGATGTGATTATTGCCGCTGCCGGAAAAGCTGCTCATTTGCCCGGCGTTTTGGCGGCTGTAACTATTTTACCGGTTATTGGTTTGCCTATAAAATCGTCCACTTTGGATGGAATGGATTCCTTGTTTTCGATTGTGCAAATGCCAACCGGAATTCCTGTCGCAACTGTGGCAATTAATGGCGCAGAAAATGCCGCACTTTTGGCTATTCACATCATGGCTTTGAAATACGATGTACTCAAAGATAAACTCAGAGAATACCGTAAACAAATGGCTGCCGAAGTGGAAGCTAAAGATAAAGCATTGAAATATTAAAAAAAAAATGTTAAATTTTAAAATTTAATTTGTTTTTTTTGTAAAAAGAAGTATCTTTGCAAAGAAGATTCTGTATTGGATTGCATATCCTTTAACGAGGGCTTCTTTAAAAGCGATTATTTCTCGGAATAGTCGCTTTTTTTGTTTGAGTAACTTGAATTTAATTTTTTTAAAGCTTCATATAATAATTAGAATATGTATCTTTGCATGCAAATTTATTCGTTTTTTTTGAATCGTAAATTTTAGTAAAATAATTATATAATTCTTTGAAAATTAAATATTTATGGAAAAATTTATTGGTGAAGGTTTAACCTTCGACGATGTTTTGCTTGTGCCTGCCAAGTCTGAAATACTACCCAGAGAAACTGATGTGAGTTCGTATTTGACGCGAAAAATTAAGCTTAATATTCCAATTATGAGTGCTAGTATGGACACAGTTACGGAAGCTCGAATGGCTATTGCTATGGCACGTGAAGGTGGAATTGGCATTATTCATAAAAATATGTCTATCGAAAAACAAGCTGACGAAGTGAAAAAAGTGAAACGCTCTGAGCATGGTGTTATTACTGATCCATTTCATTTGTCGCCCGAAAATTTGGTAGCCGATGCCATTGAAATTATGTCTAAATATCATATTTCGGGAGTTCCTATTACCGATGAAAGTGGTGTTTTGATTGGAATAATTACCAATCGTGATGTGCGTTTTGAAACGGATACAACTAAACGTATTGCGTTGGCAATGACCCACAAACAGAAATTGGTAACGGCTCAAATTGGTGTTTCGATGAAAGAAGCTCAAGAACTTTTGAAGCAAAATAAAATTGAAAAATTGCCAATAGTAGATGAAGATTTTAAATTGGTAGGACTTATTACTATTAAAGATATTGAAAAAACCATACAATTTCCACATTCTGCTAAAGATGCTGGTGGACGTTTGTTGGTAGGTGCGGCTGTAGGACCGACTGCCGATATGATGGAAAGAATTGCGGCTTTAATTACTGCCGGAGTTGATGTTATTGTTATAGATACAGCTCATGGACATTCTCAATCGGTAATTGATGCGGTAAAAAAAGCTAAGCGAGTTTATCCTGATTTACAAATTATAGCTGGAAACGTGGCAACTGCTTCAGCTACTGAAGATTTGATAAATGCAGGTGCTGATGCCGTAAAAGTGGGAATTGGACCAGGTTCAATTTGTACTACCAGAGTGGTTGCTGGAGTGGGAGTGCCTCAAATTACCGCGATTTATGATGCAGCTCAAGTGGCTAAAGCTTATGGTGTGCCAATTATTGGCGATGGTGGAATAAAATATTCGGGTGATATTACAAAAGCTTTATCGGCTGGAGCAAATATTGTAATGTTGGGTTCATTGCTTGCCGGAACGGAGGAAAGTCCCGGTGAAACGGAATTATTTCAAGGAAGAACTTATAAAGTTTATCGCGGAATGGGTTCGTTAGGTGCAATGGCACAAGGTAGTAAAGACCGTTATTTTCAAGACCATACACAAAAATTTGTACCCGAAGGCGTTGAAGGGCGTATTTCGTATAAAGGACCACTTACTGATACTATTTATCAATTAGTTGGAGGTTTGCGTTCGGGAATGGGATATTGCGGAGCAGCTACTATTGAAGAGCTGAAAGAAAATTCTCAGTTTATTAGAATGACAAGTGCCGGATTTATTGAAAGTCATCCGCATGATATTTCTATAACAAAGGAAACACCAAACTATACAACTCGTTCGTAGAGAAATATTTTTAATGAATAAAAATTAGCTCGGTTTTTTTAGAAAGGAGTTTTTTGGAAATTGAAACAGAATCGTCGAAATCTTTTTATAAAAAGAAAAGCAAGCTCGCAGGCGAAAGGGTTTTGAAATATATTGATAGTAAAACAGTATCGTCGAATAATTTTTTTTATGAAGAAAAAGTACTCGCAGGCGATTTGTAAAATGAAAGAGTTTCTTTTTTTTAGATTTGAAAAAATAATAGAGTTGTATCGTAGAAAAAAAATATCAATGTAAAAAAGTATGCTCGCAAAGCTTTTTTTTTGGAAATAGATTTTTTCGGAAAAGTTGAAATAGTATCGTCGAATAGTTGGGTCAAAATAGAAAAGTTAACTCGCAAGCGGTTTGTTTTATATTTTTCAGAACAAATGAATTTTGAAAAATATCACTAAATATAATCTGGTTTTTTTGTATAAAGAAAAAGGCTGTTTTTTTTACAGCCTTTTTTTTACTTTTATCTTAAAACCGTTTCGTTACGGTTTGGACCTACCGAAACAATTGTAATTGGTACGCCGGTTTCTTTCTCAATAAATTCAATATATTCCTTTAATTCTTGTGGAAATTCGTCATTACTTTTTAATTTGCTGATATCCGTTTTCCAACTTTTGAATTCTTTGTAAATGGGTTCTAATGGGATTGTAATGTCGTAAGGTAAATAGTCAACTATTTCATTTCCAATTTTATAAGCTGTTGCCACTTTGAAAGTATCAAAATGTTGGAGAATATCGGCTTTAGTCATAATTAGTTGAGTAACACCGTTTATCATTACAGAATATTTTAATGCCGGCAAATCTAACCAACCGCAACGTCTTCTGCGTCCGGTAGTTGCGCCATATTCGTGTCCTAGTTCGGTTAATTTATCGCCATTTTGGTCAAAAAGCTCTGTTGTAAACGGACCGCTTCCTACACGTGTGCAATAAGCTTTGAAAATTCCAAACACTTCGCCAATTTTATTGGGAGCAACTCCTAAACCTGTGCAAGCTCCAGCTGTTACTGTATTTGAAGAGGTTACGTAAGGATAGGTACCAAAATCAATATCCAACAATGTTCCTTGAGCGCCTTCGGCAAGTATGCTTAAGTTTTCTTGAAGTAAGTTGTTTATAAATATTTCGCTATCAATTATTTGGAACTGTTTTATACATTCTATTCCTTCAAACCATTCTTTTTCATATTGTGCAATATCGTATTCAAATTTATAATTTTCTAAAATATTCTCGTGCTTTTCTTTTAAAAAATTATATTTTTCTAAGAAATCAGCACTCAATACATCGCCTATTCTTAAGCCGTTTCTTCCGGTTTTGTCCATATAAGTAGGACCTATTCCTTTTAAGGTAGAACCAATTTTTGTTTTACCTTTTGATGCTTCAGAGGCGGCATCTAAAATTCTGTGCGACGGCAATATAAGGTGAGCTTTTTTTGATATGAGAAGAGTTTTCTCTAAATTTACGCCAATCTTGTTCAGATTGTCTATTTCTTTTTTGAATATTACAGGATCCATTACAACGCCGTTTCCTATGATATTGAGCACGCCTTCTCTAAAAATTCCCGACGGAATGGTATGTAAAACGTGTTTAACATCATTAAATTCCAATGTGTGTCCAGCGTTCGGACCGCCCTGAAAACGGGCTATAACATCGTAATTTGGAGTCAAAACATCAACTACTTTTCCCTTGCCTTCATCGCCCCATTGAAGACCCAATAAAACATCTATTTTCATCTGTTTAAAATTATTACGACCTTGAATGTTCCAAATGTTAATTCGTATTGCATTTTATATTGCAAAACGTAAAAAACAGACAGGGTCTTGTTTTGTTTCTTGACTTTTGAAAAATCTGAAAATTTAGTATTAATTTGTTGAATATTAGATATTTATTGGTATGAAAATATCCGGTTTCTCTAAAAAAAAATTTCAGAATTATTCGCTTTTTTTTAAGAAAAAAAAGAACAACTTTTTGAGTAACAAGAATTTATAAATGTCTTATTACACTGCAAGATACAACTTATTATTGTTTTTTACAAAAATTAAAAATTTTAAAAATAGTTAAATTGTTAAATTGTTAAATTGTTAAATT
>DZBP01000013.1:19700-33224 GCA_022729915.1 Draconibacterium orientale
TTTTCACTTTTCATTTTTCATCTTTTAATAATTTGGCATTAATCTTACGGATAAGTGCCGGACCTTCATAAATAAAGCCGGTATAAATTTGAACTAAATGTGCACCGGCATTTAGTTTTTCTAACGCATCATCGGCGGTCATAATTCCGCCAACCCCAATAATTGGCAAGTTGCCATTGGTTTTTTGTGAAATGTATCTTATAATTTCGGTCGAGCGTTCCTTAATTGGTTTTCCGCTCAAACCACCGCGCCCAATTTCTTCAATTAATGGAGTGGGAGTGAGTAGATTAGCACGACTTAGGCTAGTGTTTGTTGCCACAACTCCATCAAGTCCCGTTTGTTTAATTATTTCGAGTGTATCATCTATTTGCCTGAAATTCAAGTCTGGAGATAGTTTTAGCAAAATGGGTTTGCGTACTTTTTTACTTGCTCTAATTTCAATGAGGTCGGAGAGGAGTGAAAGAAGCGAATCTTTGTCTTGCAACTCGTGCAAATCGGTAATATTTGGGCAGCTTACATTTACTGTAAAATAATCGACATAATCATACAACTCGTTGAAACAAAGATTGTAATCGTCGTTTGCCTTGTCGTTTGGAGTGAGTGTATTTTTTCCAATATTTCCACCAAGAATCAAGTTTTTTGAGCGTTTTTTTATCTTCTTTACAGCTTCTTCTACGCCTAAGTTATTGAATCCCATTCTATTTATCAAGCCCTCGTCGGCTTTAATTCTAAACAAACGTGGTTTCGGATTTCCTTTTTGTCCTTTGGGTGTTACAGTTCCTATTTCTACAAAGCCAAAACCCAGAGCACCAAGCATTTCAAAGGCTTCAGCATCTTTATCTAAACCTGCCGCCAAACCAACCGGATTCGGAAATTTGATTCCGAAAACTTCTCTTTCAAGTTTTGGACTTTTTATCGCAAAAAGGCTTTTTACAATAGCACTTTTCCCGGGTATTTTTCCAGCTATTTTGAGCATTGAAAGCGTAAATTTATGAATACTTTCGGGCGAAAAGCTAAACAATATAGGGCGAATAAGCTGTTTGTACATAATGATTATATATTTTTATAGAGTTTAAATTTTGTACAAAATTAGAAATTTTATTTTGATTCTATATTTTCTGTGATTTTTATTTCTGTTTTCAAGGCTGTGTTTAATTATAAATTAGTAAGAATTTATTTGTAAATGTTTGATTGTTATGTGTTTGTGTTTGTAAACAAGTTGTGCGCCTTGTTGTTTTGCTTGTTTAGCGATGTTTTCTGTTTTTGAGGGAACTGTTTTTGAGTGTTGTTTGTTGTAACTTGTTTTTATTCAGTATTTTAACCACTAAAAGATTGATTTAAAAACAAAATGAAATATTAAATTTTCCTCTATTCTTTTATGTTTTGTTTATTAATATTTTGAATGTCAATATTTTATGTGATTACAAAATATCGAATATTCCTTAGCTATTGTTTTTTTTAGTTTCCATGTTTTTGAAATGGATTTATAAGTCGTGAGCCAAATTAAATTGTATATTTCATTTTGCCAAGTGCTTAAAATCTATTTGATTACAAAAAGCTTTGCTTAAATTAAAATGCACTGGTGCTTATGTTAAGTTTCGGTAGAGGTTTATCGTGTGTCAAATTATTTTTAAAATTCCGTAGAATTTACTCTAATTATATTGGTATAAATAGAAATTGATACCTTATAAATAGATAAGATTTAACTTTTATATAAAAAATATTAATATCTTGATTTTAAACAACATAGATATGAGTTGAAATAGAAACCTATCTATATTTCAACTAATTATGCTAAAGTTAGAAATAAAAAAGCAAACTATTCCATAATTTTATATTCTTTGAACGTTTTGTCGTTAAAGAAGAGTACTATACGTTCTACCTTTTTTTCGGCAATATCAGAGGCAATATTTACAATTGGTGAAGGAGCTTCGCGTTTTGGCTCGGGCTTTTCTTTGTGCGGAATTATTTTTTCTTCTTCTTCGTAGTCATCATCTACTTCTATTTTTACTCTTCCACGTTCTTTTACTTTTTCACGTTCTTTTTCTTTGAATAAACTCTCAATATGATTTACAGAATCTTTTTCTGACATACCTTCTTTATACATATTTCCTTTGCCGAAAATTAACCAATCGGAGTTTATATTTTTATAGATTGCAAGAATCTTTTGTATAAATTCTAAACTCGGTTTGTTGCGACCTGACAAGATGTGCGAAATATTTGAACGCTGCACACCTATCGACTCCGCAAATTTTGATGACGACAAATGTTCTGCTTTGATGAGTTTTGCTATTCTGGTTTTCATATTTTGCAATGTTATTTCTGTAAACAAAAAGTAAATTAGAATTAACTGGATTTAAAATGTAAACAAATCAAATTTAGGGTGCGAGATGTAAACAAGTTTTTGAAGTGTTTACAAAAACACATAAAATCTAAATCGTGAAATATTTTACAAATCTAATCAAAAAAATAGTTATGTACAAATGTAATTTGTCTTTTTTTCGTGTTTACATTAATTCGTGTTTTTCTTTTGTTTACAAATTTTGTTTTTTACTTGCTAAGTAACTTGTTTAGTTGGTAGTTAGCCTTAATCAATTTTTTTATTTGCATTGCAACGATATTCGGAAAATTCTAATGCAACCTTAAATAATGTTAAAAACTTAAAGAAAGCTAAAATTTATGAATCAAACCTTGTTTTTCTATTATTTTGTAAAACTTAATCGAAAGGAATTTAATTGTTTGATTACTAATATTTTAAATGCTTTAAAATTGGGCTTTTTACAGTAAAATTGGGTATTTTTTTCAAAATAGGTTTTTGTTTTTAAAGCCTCGAATGAAGTGGCAGCGAATAGTCAGTTGATTAGATGAGAACTAAGCTAGAATTTATCTCAATAGCTAGTTTTTTTAGCCATTTTTCAAAAATACTGTTTTTCAGCAGGTTTATAAAACTCTAAATTATCCAAATTTTTTTAATCAGCAAAACTTTTTTTTGAAATTGTTTAAATTGCTGAAAATCTGTTTATTACAAGTGTTGTTTTTTGTTTTTTGCCTTATTTTCTGTGCGTTAGATGTTTGTTTTTATTAAAATATTCTCTTTTTTCGGAAAATTGTTTTCAGGCTTTTAGAGGCATTTTTCATTTTTTTGTGTAGTGGAACTCTCATGAATTATATTTTGGCTTAATTCTAATTTTAAAATCAATTTAAGCTAGTTTTTTTATTCATTTCAGCAGCTTCTTTTTTTTATTTTTATTCTTAACGTCTAAAATTTCTAAAAATAGCCATGTGTAAATTGTAAACATCATTTTTTTTTGGAAATTCAAATTGGTTTATTTTGTAAACAATTTAAATTTGATTACAAAAATACACTTATGCGTGTTTGTGCATGTGTGTTTTTGTGTAAACAAAATTCAGTTGATATTATTGGTTGGTGTTAATGTAAACAAATATTTTTTTTGTTTACATTTTACTATCTATTATAATTTATAGATGTTTACTGTTGTTTTTTCAGGAAAATAAAAATTTGAGTTAAAATTTAAAGAATGTTTTTTTGCTAACTATTAAATATGCAAATTTGCAACAAATTGAATTTTTTATTTTAATCGTTTTTTTTAATGCAAACTAATTTGATTGTTCCAAGTGCATATTTTCCAAATTTAGAATATATGTCGCAGATAGTTAAAAGCCAAAAAATATTTATTGACACTTATGTGCCATTTTCAAAGTTTTTTTCTCCCAATAAGTGCGAAATTTATGCTGCTAACGGCAAATTAACTCTTACAGTTCCAATCAAGAAGTTCAATTCGGCAAAAACTAGAATGAATCAGGTTCAAATTTCATACGATACCGATTGGCAGCGGTTGCATTTCAAGTCAATCGAATCTGCATATCGTTCTTCCGCTTTTTATGAGTTTTATATCGATGCTTTTCTTCCTTTTTTCAATCAAAAATATCAATTTTTGCTCGATTTTAATGCTCAATTGCTCAAAATAATAGTTCAGGAACTTGGAATAGAATCCCAGATTTTTTTAACTACCGAAGATTTACGAAATGCACATTATGAAAACGATTCTAAAAAAGATGAATTTAAATTTTTAACGAAAAATAAATTTTTTTTGCAAGGTCAATATTCTTATTATCAGATATTTGAAAATAAATTTGGTTTTATTCCAAATTTAAGTATTCTTGATTTATTGTTTAATGAAGGACCATACGCAAGAGACTATTTGCAGAATATTTAGATGGCATTGCATCATATTTTACCTTTACAAATCGTTGATTATTAACTATATGAAAAATAAATATACTATTACCGATTGGTTACCAACTTCTGCCAAAGAAATTGAACTGCATGAATGGAGTCAAATTGATGTCATTTTATTTACGGGCGATGCCTATATTGATCATCCTTCTTTTGGCTCAGCTGTGATTGGTAGAATTCTTGAAAATCAAGGATTTAGAGTTGCAATTGTACCTCAACCTAATTGGCGAGACGATTTGCGTGACTTTAAAAAATTGGGCAAACCACGATTGTTTTTTGGTGTAACTGCCGGTGCAATGGATTCAATGGTAAATCATTACACTGCCAACAAGCGTTTGCGCTCAAACGATGCTTACACTGCGGGCGGAAAATCAGGACAAAGACCTGATTATGCTGTAGTTACGTATTCTCAAATCTTAAAAAATCTTTTTCCAGATGTTCCTTTAATTATAGGTGGAATTGAAGCTTCACTTAGGCGGGTTACGCATTACGATTATTGGTCTGATAGCTTGAAACACAGTGTTTTATTTGAAAGTAAAGCCGATATGCTCGTTTGGGGAATGGGCGAAAAAGCTATTGTCGAAATTGCTCAACTTCTCGATAAAGGTGTGAAAATAAGCAATTTACAAAACATTCCACAAACTGCTTTTTTACTACCTCATGACCAGAATTATAAAATTCCAAAAGATTGGAAAACCTTTGAACTTTTTTCACATGCCGATTGCTTAAACGATAAAATAAATTATGCTAAAAACTTCAAAGTTGTTGAACAAGAGTCGAATAAGAAATTTGCTAACCAATTAACTCAACTTACCGGCGAAAAATCGGAATTTAGAGTTGTTATCAACCCTGGATATTCCTATATTACTGAAAAAGAAGCTGATGCAACTTACAATTTGCCGTACACACGCCTTCCGCACCCACGCTACGATGGAAAAGGTGTAATTCCGGCTTTTGAGATGATTAAATTTTCGGTTAATACTCATAGAGGTTGCTTTGGTGGCTGTTCTTTTTGTACTATTTCGGCTCATCAAGGCAAATTTATAGTGAGCCGCTCCGAAAAATCTATTTTGAAGGAAGTGGAAGAAATCAAACAAATGCCTGATTTTAAAGGCTATTTGTCCGATTTGGGTGGACCTTCGGCTAATATGTACAAAATGCAGGGCAATGATTTAGCTATGTGCGAAAAATGTGTGCGACCGTCTTGTATTTTCCCTTCTATATGTTCGAATCTCAATACCAATCATAGCGCATTAACTGCTCTTTATAAGAAAGTTAACAACACCGAAGGCATTAAAAAAGCATTTATAGGTTCGGGTGTTCGTTACGATATGCTTTTCGATAAAGAAGAGAACATTAAAAATGATAAGCTTGAATATGCTAAGGAATTGATTATTAATCATGTATCTGGACGGTTGAAAGTTGCACCAGAACATACCGACGATAAAGTGTTGAAAGAAATGAGAAAACCAAAATTTGCCTTATTTTATAAGTTTAAAGATTTATTTGATTCCGTAAACAAAAAGCATCAATTAAATTACCAATTGATTCCTTATTTTATTTCAAGTCACCCCGGAAGTTCTACTTTTGAGATGGCAAACCTTGCTGAAAATACCGAAAAATTAAATTTAAAATTGGAACAGGTACAAGACTTTACACCTACACCTATGACTTTAAGTGCTGTTGTTTATTATACTGGTTTACACCCTTATACTTTGAAACCAATTTTTGTAACAAAAAATGCTAGTGGCAAACTTTTGCAGAAAAAATTCTTCTTCTGGTATTTGAAAGAAAACAAAACGGACATACTCAACGAACTTAAACGTAATAAACAATTTAATATTATAAAAAAACTCTTTGGAAAACCTTAGTTTTATTGGTAATTTAGTCTAAGTTTTTCCATATTTACAGTGTATCGAAAGCCTTAAAACCGAATTAAAAGGAAGTAAATTCTTGCTGTTTTTTGAGCTTTATGATTGCTTATTTTTGTTTTTTTTTAGAAAAAAATGCACATTAAATGTTCTTATTTTTTCCGCATTTTATCAGAAAAAAAGAAGTTATTTTTGAAGTTTCTCATTCGAAAATTGTATTCGTTTTTAACCTTTTTTCAGTTAAAAATTATTTCGCATAAATTAGCTGTTCTGATTTTTTCTTAGATTTGTAACTATAAATTTTAAGGTATTTATTTAATATACTGTTCAATTCATTTTTTTTCTAAAATCAAGATTAAATAATTTCAGTTTTTGCTAAAGTTTTATTTTATGCTTAATAATTGATTTTATTTTTTATTTTTATACATAAATTTTTATATTTTCAAAAAAAATTACATTTACTCTTTTTATCAAATTATTTATATTTTTTTTTGCTTTAAAATTTTATTAAAATAAAAAAAAATGATTTTGCAAAAAAATATTTAAAAAAAAATTTAGTTACTTCAAAAGAGGTTTTATTTTATTATTCTTTCTATTTTTGCAGTTCTATATTTTTATGAATACTTTAAATGCTGCAAACCTACTTTGATTGTATGTTTAATTTAACAAAGGATTAAATATTAATTAGTTATAAAAGGTTTGCTCTATAAAATAAGCTAAAATGCTCATGAAAATAATATTTGCACGTTAGTTTTTTTATTTAATATTTTAAAAGTGAATGAATTGAATACATATTTTATTTAAGATAGTTTTTCAATTCTATCAAAAATTTCGCAATGAAAAAATTAGATTTACTTATATTTCGTTCGTATATTAAGCCGTTATTAGCTACTTTCTCAATTTCTACATTTATTTTGCTCATGCAATTTTTGTGGAAATACATGGAAGATATGGTAGGAAAAGGACTCGAATGGTCTGTAATTGCAGAGCTTTTAATTTATTCTACTGCCGGATTAGTTCCTTTGGCATTACCTCTTTCTATTTTGATGTCGTCGTTGATGACTTTTGGAAATATGGGGCAAAATTATGAACTTTTGGCATTAAAGGCTGCCGGAATTTCGCTCAAACGTGCAATGATGCCACTTGTTTTTTTTAGCGCATTGATGAGCTTGGGAGCTTTATTTTTTGCAAATAATGTTTTGCCATACACCCAGTTGAAATCTTTGTCTTTATTGTATGACGTAACGCACAAAAAACCAGAATTGAATATAAAAACAGGTATTTTTAACAATGATTTAGAAGGATATACTTTAAAAGTTGAACATCGTGATAAAGAAACGGGTACTTTGCACGATTTAATGTTGTATGACCATACAAACGATTCGGGAAATAATGGCGTAACGCTCGCAGACTCTGCTAGAATGGTACTTACAACAGATAAAAAATATATGCTCTTTATTTTATACAGCGGCGAAAGTTACCAAGAATTGACAGGCAAAAAAAATGCTTTTGGATTTCCGCTTCAGCGTGATACTTTTCAAATGAAGCAAATTTTAATTCCAATGGTTGGTTTTGAGTTAATTAGAACGAACGAAGAGCTTTTTGCCAAAAATTTTCAAATGTTAAATGTTGCCCAGCTAGGTTATGCGATTGATTCTCTTTATTTAGAATCTAACAAAAGAAATGAAAAATTAGGTAAGGATTTACAAATACGTAATTATTTAACTACAAAGGCTAAAGATTCTCTTTTTTTTAATCGATTTGATAAAAAGCCAGAATATTTTAAAAATTTATCTGATAATAAATTGCCTGTTTTGGTTAATACTGACAGCCTTCTCGAAGCGAAACCTTCGCACATGCGGGAGTTAGTTTTTAGCGATGCACTCGAAAGAGCTAATTCTTTACAATTGGAATTGAAATATTCACGCGATTATGAAATAGAGCAAGTTCGTTACATACGCAGGCATGAAATAGAATGGCATAAAAAGTACGTATTAGCTTTTGCCACTTTTCTTTTTTTCTTCATTGGAGCACCTTTGGGAGCTATTATTCGCAAAGGAGGTATGGGAATGCCAGTGGTTGTTTCAGCTTTATTTTTTGTAGCTTATTATATTGTAGCTCTTACTGGCGAAAAACTTGTGCGAGAAAGTATGCTTCCTGCATTTGAAGGTATGTGGTTGGCTTCCTTTATTTTACTGCCTTTGGGTATTTATTTTACATATATTGCAACTTACGACTCTTCTATCATGGAATCAGAAACTTACTTAAAGTTTTTCGACAAAATCGATCGTTTTTTCAAAAACATTAAACTTGATGTTTCACAGGGCAGTAAAGAGGACGTTTTATAGTTTTAACTTTTTGAAAATAACAGAAGTAGCTTTTTTTGAAATTTTTTTATTAATTGTGTTGAATTTCAATTTTGAAATGATTATCTTAGCACATTAAATTGTTAAACATAAGTAAGTGTTTTTTATTGAAATAATCGAATTCTTTTATGTTTAAGTATTTGAAAATGAATGCAATTATAATTTTAACAAACCTATGAATAGTTTTACTCAAGCGTTACAAAATTTTTTAGAATTAGGTATTTTTGAAAATACAAATAGTTATTTCAAAAATAAAATTAAAATTACCAATAGCATAGCTTTGGTGCTAACTCTTTGGTTATATGTACCTTTTATAGTTATTAGTTATTTATATTTTCCGCAATTAATTTTGTTGCCTATTTTCGCTACTTTTTTTACCATGAGCGTTTTTGTGTTTAATTATTTTAAATACTACAATGTTTCGCGTGTATTAGTTTCGCTTACCGGTGTTACTGCCGATGTACTTTTTCATTCGGCAGTGGTTAGTCCGGGCGAAGATTTTGTTTCTGTTATTTTTCTTATTCAATTTCTTTTTGTTCTTATCCCATTGGTTTTGTTTAGTTTAAAAGAGCTAACTTTGTTGATTTCAACTTCATTGGCTGTTTTTATAATCTTTGTTTCAGTCATTTTTTTGCATAAAATTATCGTTGTTGATATTGATCAATCAATTTTACAACAAGGAGTTTTTTTTAATATTTTGGTATTCGCATTGCCTTTTACTATTTACGGCGTTATTTTACCTTTTTTGCTTTCTGAAAAAGAAAGCGAAAAGAGAACACTAGATTTACTTCAAACAGCAAAACAAAAGGAATTAGAAGCACAAGAAGCAGGAAAAAGCCTTCAATTGGAACTTGAAAAAATGAAAGTTTTACAGGACGAAAATGAAAAAAGGAAAGAATTAGATAAAAATAGAGATTGGGTTGTACAAGGAATTGCAAAGTTTAATGAAATTTTAAGAAGCGATAATACTGATATTAATGAGCTTTCTTTCAATATTATTAGAGATTTAGTAAAGTATTTGGGTGTAAATCAAGGCGGTTTATTTTTAATCTCGGAAGACGAAGAAAAAGATAAAGTACTTGAATTACAGGCAAGTATAGCTTATGACAGAAGAAAACATATTACAAAAGAAATATTACCCGGTGAAGGTTTGGTTGGTGCATGCTTTTTAGAGAAAAAAACAATTTTTTTAAGCAAAGTTCCTACTCAATATATAAAAATTACTTCTGGTTTAGGCGGCGAAACTCCTCGATGTTTGCTTATAGTTCCTATGATGGTGAACAACAATGTTTTAGGTGTTTTAGAATTAGCTTCCTTTTCTCTTTTACAAAAATACCAAATTGAATTTGTAGAGAAACTTGGCGAGAGTATAGCATCAAGTCTATCAATTGCTCGAATAAATGCTCGCACTAAGCGGTTGGTTGACGAGTTAAAAATGCAAGCTGAACAGCAGTCTGCTCAAGAAGAGGAAATGATGCAAAATGTTGAAGAACTGCGCGCTACACAAGAAGAATCGCTCAGAAAAGAACGTATGCTTGAGGCTGAACTAGAAAAAGCTCGGCAAGAAATTAGAAGACTCATAAACGAAGAGTAGAAACTTACTGAAAATAATCTGGTAATTTCAATGTACATGGCAAACTGGATTCAAATTTCGCCAAGTTTGGTCATTTGCATTTTCTTCTAGTAATTTTTCAAGATAATGATATTCAATTCCAAAAAGATTTTTTAATTCTTCTATTTTTAATTTTATTTCTGCTTCTTTTATTTCTGTAGTTGTTTTTGTGGCTACTATTAGTAGATTTTTACCGGTATATTCAGCCGAAATGAATTCAAAAATATTCGTTTTATAAGCTTGTAATTCAAGCAAATGCGCCCTAATTGCATCGGTTACTATTTCTGCTTGGCGTTCGAGTAAAATACCAAATTTATTTATTTGCATCAATTTTTTGCTGCTATTCATTTGTTGTCGGATTTGTTTATGGCAGCAAGGTGATGAAATAATTAAACGGGCATTCGATTTTATACCTTGGTAAAGAGTATCGTCGGTAGCTGTATCACATGCATGAAGTGAAATTAATATATCAATATCAGTTTCGTGAAAATTACTAATATTCGATTGCTCAAAACTTAAATTGTCAAACTTACAATCTTTTGCAATCGAATTACAAATTTTGACTAATTTTTCTTGAGTTTCAATGCCTTTCACTTTAACATTCAAGCCCAAATTATTTTTCAGATAGTCATAAACCGCAAAGGTTAAATAACCTTTGCCTGAACCCATATCAATAATTTTTATTTCATTTTCAAATGAAATTTCTTTTATTAGCGAGTCGATTATCTCGACAAATTTATTGATTTGTTTAAATTTATCTTCCTTATTTTTAATGATTTGTCCATTATTTCCTATAACTTCAAGTCTGTGCAAATAAATATTATTTTCGGTGGAAATATATCTTTTTTTTATGTTATTATGTTGTAAATTAGTTATTTGACTAAAAGTTGCTTTTTGTTCAATTAATTGTGCAATTCTTTTTTTGTTGAATTTCAAGAAATAATTTTTCCGAATTGTATATAAATCTGCCGAAAGTATTTCATTTCCAAGCTTTTGAAGCATAAAATCATTTGCTTCAGTTAAATTAAAATTTTTTACTTCATCTCTTCTTTCATAACGAAATGTAAATGAAAGCATTAGATTGTTTTTTAGCTCAACGGCTTTGATGTAAATATTTTGCAAATCTTTTTCATTCGAGGTAATTTTACCAAGTGTACATTTTACAAATTCTTTATTTTCAACTGATTGAATTAATTGAGTTGAAAAATTTTTTATCGTATTTTCGTTCATTTTCTTAGCTTTAAATTTTCACAAAGGTACAAATTTGATTTTGTATTATTTGGATTTGTGAATTAAAATAATTGTAGTACTTTTTAGATGGTAAAAGAACAAAAGAAATGTTTCAAAACATAACTTTAAACATAAAAAAATTAGCAATAAAAATTTAAAATTTATATATTTGTGGAAACTTTCAGTTGAAAGTAACGCTTTAAAATTACTTGGTTTTGAGTATTTTATATAAACCTTTTGAATTTTGCAGCTAAATTTTTTTATACTTATATTCTTTTCTAACATTTCAATTCTCAAAAAAATGAATGAAAATAAAATAGCTTATGTGGGCAATAAAGGAGAAAAAATTCGCTCCGATTGTTTTGTAACTCTTGAACTTACCCAAAGTGGCGGAAGAAAAATTGATTTGCAAAGCAAAGTAAATACGCTGTATGGAGAAGAAATTCTTAACCTAATTCACGATGTTTTTGATTTTTTCGAGATAGAAAATGCCAATTTACTTTTTGAAGATACCGGCGCACTCGCCTTTGTACAAGCTGCTCGTTTAGAATATGCTATTAAAACTTTGACCAATTCAAATAAAGAATATTTATTGCCTTTTTTGCCTGAAAATCAATATACTACGAGAAAGGAACAATTTCGTTTTTCGCGCTTGTATTTACCCGGAAATACTCCAAGCATGATGCTCAACGCTGGTATTCACAAGCCAAACGGAATTATTTTAGACCTTGAAGATGCGGTTGCTTTTCCTAAAAAAGGAGAAGCACAGCTTTTAGTTCGTAATGCTTTACGCTCGGTTAATTTTTATGGAGCTGAGCGAATGGTTCGTATTAATCAGTATCCTAGAGGATTAGATGATTTGAAGTTTGTTGTGCCTCATAATGTGAACCTGATTTTGGTACCAAAATGCGAAAGTGCTGAGCAGATTATTAAGATTGAAGAAGAAATTAAGAATCTGAAAATCAAGCATTCTATCGAAAATGAAATTTGGTTGATGCCAATTATTGAAAGTGCCTTAGGTGTAGAAAAAGCTTTTGAAATAGCAACCGCTTCGCCAAATGTAGTAGCTTTAGCTATTGGTTTAGAGGACTTTACTGCCGATTTGGGTGTTAGCCGAACTAAAGAAGGAACTGAATCGCTTTTTGCCAGAATGCGTTTGGTAAATGCTTGCAAAGCCGCTGGAATTCAACCTATTGACTCCGTTTTTTCGGATATTTCTGACATGGAAGCATTGGCTGAGAATGTAAAAGTTTCAAAATCACTGGGTTTTGAAGGAATGGGCTGCATTCATCCGCGTCAAATAAAAGTAATTCACGATAATTTTGCGCCAATTTCAGAGGAAATTGAAAAAGCTAAAAAAATTGTTATTGCTTTCAATGAAGCCGAAGCCAAAGGTTTGGGCGTGGTTTCGTTAGGCACTAAAATGATTGATGCTCCGGTAGTTAAGCGGGCGCAAACGACTATAAAACTTGCTGTCAATTTAGGGATTTTGCCCGAAAATTGGAATAGTTAGAAAAAAATAATCAGGCAAAATAAAAGTCATCGTATCAATTGTAGTTAAGAAGTTTGTAGAAAATATTCTTTCTTTAAAATTCTAAAAACAATTGATAAGATGATTATTTGTTTGTATAAGAATGACTTGCAAGTTTATGTTGTGTTTTTCTTAATTATCTGTTAATACAAACTCGTCATATTCAAGCTCAAAGCGCAATTTGTGCTTGGCTTCTTCCTCTGCAAGCTTGAAAAATATTTTTTTCAATTCTGGGTTATCTACTTGATTAGCAATATTTGAGTAAAGCTTAAAAGCTGATTTTTCGCGGTGCATTGCAAGTTTAAGAGCATCAGCATAGTCGTTAATCTCATCGGGAAGCGATTTTAGGATATAATCCGAAAGTTTTAAGTCCGGAACATTTTCTGCACTTTCATTAAAAATTCCTTCAGCTTTGATTTTTAGTAATTTAGCTTTATGTTCTACTTCTTCTTGCGCATATTCCATAAAGGTTTGCTTTACAATAGGATTTGTAGCTTTTTCAGATAATTTTGTATAAAAATCGATAGCTTGTTGCTCCGAATTTATTGCAAAATCTAATATTTCATCGGTTGTTTCAAATTTTTTCATTGTATCTATTTTTATATCTTTTATAATTAATTTTCTATTAAAATATAATTATTTCTTATTTTTTTTAG
>DZBP01000120.1:0-6939 GCA_022729915.1 Draconibacterium orientale
CGGAAAGTGGAGTTGCCGTTTTTGAACCAACACATGGTTCTGCTCCAAAATATGCTGATTATGAAGTTTCTATCGTTAATCCAATTGCAATGATAGAATCTGCTTGCATGATGCTTGATTATATTGAAGAAGCTGAAATTTCGAAAAAAATTCGCAAAGCTGTGGCTGAAGTTATTTCGGAAGGTAAAATTAGAACTTATGATATGATGAAAATGCGTGGTGCTGCCGATGCTGTAAAAAATGGTGCTGCTTCGACTCAAGAAATGGCGCAAGCTGTAATTGATAAACTTAAATAATCGGGTATTATGACTGAGGAAATAAAAAAACTTTGGGGCGAAGAATTGGCGTGGATTGAAAACGAAGATTTGCGCAATAAAACTGCTCAAACTTGGCAACTGGCACTCGAAAAAAGTGTATTAACTCCACAAGATTTGGATACTATTCCATTTACCTTGCTTGTTCAAAATTTGAAAGTAAGTTTCATGGCGCACAAACGCTCGGTTGTTCATATTGCTAGAGATGCTGGCAACCAAATGAATAAATTTTATGGTACAGATTTGCCTGTCAATATGGACGTTCTTATATCTGGAGCTATACTTGCTGATGTAGGAAAACTTCTTGAATATGAGCTTAGTGCAGAAGGAAAAGCAGTACAAGGAAACTACGGCAAATATTTGCGTCATCCGTTTTCGGGCGTCTCTCTTGCTGAAGCTTGTGGAGTACCTGCCGAAGTTTGCCATATCATTGCTGCTCATGCGCACGAAGGTGATTTAGTTAAACGAAGCACTGAAGCTTATGTAGTGCATCATGCTGATTTTATGACATTTCTACCTTTCAAAGACCGATTGAAATTATAAAAAAAGCTGCCCTTGGGCAGCTTTTTTATTTTATATTAAATTCGTAAAAATGTATAGTTAAATCTACAAAATAATACCTAGTTATTTTTTCAATTCCATTTTCATTTTCATCGTTACTCCGTTTCCTTCTTCTATTCGGATAAGAATTAATTTGTTGTTAGAAATTTCTTCTATTTCATGGCGAATTTCTTTTGATTGACCGTTCAAATCTTCTGAAATTAATACCGCTTTATTTCCATCTTCTATTTTCCAGGTTCCTAAAGTTATATCTTCTGAACTCAATTTACGCTCGCATTTAAAATCTTCTGAAAAAGTAAAAGTTGCTTTACCCAAAAGCGTTTCAAAGCTTTTTTTTGTGTTTTCTTTTGCTTCTTTTGCTCGCTCGGGAAGTTCTTTTAATGCTGTTTCGTATTGAGTTAAACTTGCTTCAAGTACTTCTTTTAGAGCTTCATCTTTTGATTCCTCTATTTGTTTTTTTATTTTTTCTATGTCTTTTTCTATTTGAATAGTACTTGTTTCTAGTTGTTGTTTTATAAGTTCGTCGTGATTCAAAATTTCTATTTTGTCAAAAGTCCAAGTGCCTTTTATTAGTTCTCCGGCATTTTTTGAACACGAAAAAGCTAAAAATACGATAGCTAGTAATGTAAGTTTTGTTAAATGTTTCATTTTTCGTAAATTTTTTTAGTTAGAAAAGTTTTCACCTTTCTTAAGTTAATATTTTTATAACGCTGCAAAGATAGGAAAAAACATAAAGCAAACTAATAAAATTGGTCGTATTTTTCTATTGTTTCTTTGTCTAATTCCCATATTTTCCCATATATTTTGGTTTCATCTATCAATCTAAAAATTTCATTTATACTGATTGCCCATTTTTTTATAGTAAAATCACTTCCCGACGAAATAATATATTTTCCATCAGGTGTAAAAACTGCAGCATTTACATCTTCTGTGTGGTAATCAAATGTAAATAGTTCATCTCCATTTACGGTCCAGTATTTTGCTGTTTTGTCTTTGCTGGTTGTTATTATGTATTTTCCATCGGGTGAAAATTCTGCCGAATTTAATCGCTCTTGATGACCTTTGAGTATTTTTAATTGGTTTCCCTCTAAATCCCAAATTTTTGCTATTTTATCAATTCCCGAGCTGAGTATTTTGTCGCTTTGTGGCGAAAAATCAATAGAAACAATTCCCGCATCGTGCGCTAAAAATCTTTTCGAGCTATTTTCTTCCACATTCCATATCTCAATGAATTGGTCTTCGGTTGCGATTGCTACATATTTTTTATCGGGCGAAATTGCTGCATCTAAAACGGGTAATTTCGTTCTATTTTCGAATATTTTAATAATTTTTCCATTCAAATCCCACAATATTGCTTTTCCGTCTCTACTTGCTGTTATAATATTTCTATCGTCGGAAGTAAAACGTGCATTTAGAACTTCATTTTTATGTCCTTTTAGTATTTTTATGGGTTTTTTACTTTTCATATCCCAAATTTTTCCCAAACTATCATTGCTTGCTGTTACAATATATTTTTCTGAATTTGAGAACTTTGCAGAATAAATTCTACTCCCGTTTGCAAATTTTTTCAACAATTTACCTTCTTTATTCCAAACAAAAAAATCATTTTGAACTGAATATAAAAGGCGTTGTTTTTTTGACGAAACTTCCACAAAAAAGATTGAACTCGCTGTTTCTTTCAATGTATATGGATTCAGCGTAGGTATTTTCCATTTTTTTATTGTATTATCAAAGCTTGAAGTAATTAAAAAATCCATATTTTTCGACAAACTTGCTGACAAAAGTGGGGCTTCATGCCCTCTAAAATCGGCATATTTATTCAATTCTAAATCCCAAATAGAAGCCACTCCGTCATTGCCGGCACTTACAAAATATTCGCCATCATTTGAAAAACTAAAACTGTTTATCTTTTTTGCTATGTTAATTGTTTCTATTTCAATTCCTTTGTCGGTCAAAATGCTTATTGAAGGAGCGTTGGTTATTGCAATAATTTTCGTTCCGTCAGGAGTATATTTTGCCATTTCTATTGCACCCGCAAGCTCTGTTGTATATAATTTTTCGCCCTCAAAATTCCAAATAGACAATTCTCTATTCTTACTGGTACTTAAAATATTTTTTCCATCGGGCGAAAAATCGATACTTGTAATATCTCTTCTATGCTTTATTTGAAGTTTTTTATTTGCGTTCAAATCCCATATAATTCCAGTATTATCATTACTTGCCGTAGCTATATATCTTCCATCAGGCGAAAAACAGACAAAGCTAATATTTTTTTCATGTCCATTAAATATCTGATTTTCAGTTCCTTTCATAGAATAGAGCAAAGCTGTTTTTCCCGTTGCCACTAAAATTTGCTCTTCGCCTTTTGAAATTTCAAACCACTTTATATGTCCACGAACCAAGAAATCATGCTTTTTCTTTCCATTTGAATCATAAACAATTATAATGCTATCTTTGGCTACAACTATATTTCCGCTTTGTGGCGATATTCGTGTTAGAAGTGTAACAGATTTGTCTTCCAGAAAATTAGAATAAAAGTTACCTTCATAAAACGATTTCATTATACCTCTTATCGACATTTTACTTTCAGGCGACTGGTTGTACGCATAGCGCGAAAGCAAAAAAGCTTTTGTCGGGTTAGTTTCTGAAAGCATCAACCCGTCAGCAGCTATATAGTTAGAGCCGGCTTCTTTGGCTTTTAACTCAGCTCGCTCACTTTGTTCCATAGCATAAATCCACAAATAGCCTAGCACGAAAGATGCAAAAACCGAAATAAAAAAAATAACAAGAATAAATTTAAATCGTTGTTTGTGTCTAAGTTTTTGATATTCAGCTTCAATTTGCATTTTTCTTTTTTGTGCCAAACGCTTTTGCTCTTCCTGTCGCCTTATTTCTCGTAATTCTTCTTCTCTTTTTTCTATACGCTCTTCCTCTAATTGCTTATCGCGGATATTTTTCACCGTAGGCACCAAAATATCATGTATAAGCTCTAGATGTTCACTTCCATTCCATATCTCTGTCCTAATTATTCTCCTGTTAATCAATCTATTAATTTCTTCTTCCGAAACATCTTCCTTTTGCATTAGCTCACTTTTATTCTCCAGTTTTCGGTAACCATCAAAAGTTAGCAGCACATTTTCAATTATTTTTCTCGACGATTTTGGCAAATCAGAGGTACTGTTTTCGTAAAAATCTTTTATTATTTTACTTATTTCAACCTTGTCTATTAATTCGCTCGATATTTCGTCATAATTCTCATTAATACGCAATTCATTTATTTCGTAGCAAACCAAACTTAAAATGAATGGTTCTATCAAAAAACTGTCTATCAATTCCTTATTTTCATAATGCTTCTCAAAATCGGGAATCGAATCTGTTAGTATCAAATCAACTATTCTTTCAGCGTTTTTTTTAGTAATAATTCCTTTCCCTGCATTAAAAACTACATCTATCGCCGAAAGCCTATTCAATTCCAACAACTTATACTTATTTTTTTTTATTGAAGGCATGAAAGAACTTAAATCTTCAAAATTTGGCAAATAACTTTCTCTCAAAGACAAAATGATTCGGTAATTTTGTTTTTTTGCATCATAAGGCAATTCGCCAGATTCTTTTCTTTGGTTTACTTGCGCAGGTATTTGATTTTCAATTAAATTTGATATTTCGATAATTATTTCATTTGCCTCTTTTTGATATTTTTTGTCAAGTCTAAAAATCTCTTCAAATTGGTCAAAAATTAAAATTGGTTTTAATAAACCATCTTTTAAAGTATTTTCATGAAAATATTCCCACAATGTTTTGTCTTGAAAATCAGGGATATTCTCATCTACGCTTCTCAATCTATTTAAAATTTTCGTTTTAATTTGTTCAATTGGTGTAGCTCTTTTGTTTTTATAATCTACTTTTATATAGATAGGAAGCATAAATTCTTTACGTAATTCAGGAATTAAACCTGCTTTCAATAGCGAGGTTTTGCCTATTCCTGATTTTCCATAAAGCAAAGTAGCAATATTGTCATTTATTCGCTTTAGCAAATGCGAAATCTCTTCTTTTCTACCAAAAAAAACAGTACTATATTCTTCTTTATAAGCAGTTAAGCCCTGAAAAGGACAAAAATCTTTTTTATCAATTGCTTCCATAAATTATTATTTCCCAATTTGAATTTGAAGTATTACTGTATTTTTAAATGAATTTTTTCAATTACCATAAAGCCCAAATAAAAGTCAAAAATACAAAATATTTTAAAAATATCTTCTCAAATTTTAATTTTACCAGAATTATTTACAATTTTACAGTTATAATTCTTATTTTTTTTTTAGTATAATTGGAGGTCAAATTATTTTTTAGGCTTATTAAGAAAACCCAGAATGGAGCATAATCTAGTGGTTTATTGTTTTTTTTTTTTAATCATAAATTTTCAATTTAATTTTTATGAATTTTTAATAAGCTTTTACTTTTTTATAAAAAAAAAGCCGTTCGATAATTTTATCAAACGGCTTTTAATTAGAAGAGAATTACATTTTACAATGTATTTAATTTTTGAATTACATTTTGAACCACTAAATCTAAATTAAATTTTCTGAGATTAAATGTTTTCAAAAATTCAGGAATTGCATTACTTTTTATTTCCTCCTCGCCCACAGCAAATACTTCTATAAACGAGTCTTCACTTGAATCGTGAAACCAAGAGTGTCGCATTTTAGCTACGTTCAACTCTTTATGATAAGCATATTCTTTTTCCGAATTTAAACTTTCATTTGAAATCAAACTAATAAAGATACTTGACCTTTTGATTTGATTTTCAACTTCTTTCGAAAATAAATATGGATTTTTATCAATCATAGGATTATAAAAAACCTCAATTCCTTTTTTTCTTAGAACGTCATACAACTGAGTCATTTCTGAAAAGTTTTCAGGCGCAGCGTTAATAAAAACGCTTTGATTATAAAAATTAGGACTCTGTTTTGAATTGTACTGAGTCCATTTTTCGTATAATTCGTCTATAAAACTCAATGAATTAGATTTGTAATTATTTTGCGATCTATAATATTCAATTTGATAATTGTTCATAAATTGAAAATAATTATTAACTGTATCTTTTTCATTTTCAGCTATAAATTTTATACTTTCGGCATTTTCAAATGATTCGTTTGTAATACTTCGCATAAATGTTGGAATTATCCAGTTTGGTAAATCGTTTCCTATAAACAAGAAACTTTTTCCTTTTGTTTTTTCGCTGAGCAACTTATTTTCATATTTATCGTTGCGTAGTGAAAAGGTATATTCCAAAAAATCGCTTTCGGTTTTAGCAAATTGCTTTGACCTAATGCTTCCGAAGATATTGAAAACTAACGCATCTTCAATGCCTTTTACAGTGTTATTTCTATCGGATTCTAACGACATGTTCACGACATGTATGTTTTGTTGGTTTCTTATATTTTTTAATGTATCTTCAAAGAAGCCGTCAAAATTTAATGTCAAAAATGTGTCAAAATCTGTTATTTCAGCCAATTTTCGTAATGGATTGAAGTCGATGTCTTCGATATTTATCTCGTTGTAAATATGTTTTATCAAACTTTTTACCATTGTCGAATTTTGGTATTTTGAAATAAACTGTGATAAACTCAAATTGTTAAATTCGAGTTTCAGATTTTTCGCTAACTGGTTCGTTATGTGTTCCGTTAGCTTGAGAGATATGTCTTTTCCTGTTTTAATTAGAATCAAATCGCTTCCAATTACAGGAACTATTTGTTTCTTTTTCAACAGGGTAAAAAATACGTCCCAATTGAAATTTGCATACATCTTAATTTATTTTTCATTAACTATTTATATTTTTTTATTTATAACTATTTTTTTTATAATTATATATAAATTATTTTGATACAAATATACAACATTTATTTTTAATTTCCAAATTTTTTTTGCTTAAAATATTAAATTGCATATATTTTTTTATATTTTAGTGAATAAATAATCTGCAAAGATGTTATTAAAATAAAACTAATTTTTGAATATAAACTTGATTTCTCTATATTTCAAATATTCTTGAAAGTGCTGTAAATAC
>DZBP01000120.1:7039-9492 GCA_022729915.1 Draconibacterium orientale
GCGTTGTTTTTTAGTTTTTGCGATGTATTTTAATGTTTTTGCTACGTCTTTGAATTTGCTATTAAATATCATAGCAGCAATGATATAAGGTTTATAGCCGGCTTCAATGTAAGTTTCTACTTTGTATTGTTCAAAAATGTTTTCTGAAACTTCTCCTTCTTTGCACGAAACACCTGAAATATCAGCAGGTAAGCAATGCATGTATAAAGCTTTTCCTTTTTTGGTAAGTTTTAATTTTTCTTCGTTGCATTCCCAGTTTTTGTGGTTTGCATTTTGAGCCAAGCATTCTTTTTCTAACTTATCGAGTCCTTTATGGTCTTTGCTTCTAAGTAATTCGGTTCTTTTTTGCATTACTGAAAAAGGAGCCCAGCTTTTTGGATAAATAATGTCGGCATCAGTAAATGCAGATTCCATTGAGTTTGAAACTTTGAAACTACCTCCACTTTTTTCGGCATTTGCTTTTGCAAGTTCAATTACTTCGGGAATTAATTCATAACCTTCAGGATAAGCGAGTTCTACTTCCATTCCAAAGCGAGTCATTAGTCCAATGATACCTTGTGGTACAGAAAGAGGTTTTCCGTAACTTGGCGAATATGCCCAAGTCATCGCTATTTTTTTGCCTTTTAAATTTTCGAGCGAACCGAACGTTTGTTTCAAATGCATTAAATCAGCCATTGATTGCGTTGGGTGATCTACATCGCATTGTAGGTTTATTATTGCCGGACGTGATGGCAAAACTCCATTTTGAAATCCAAAATCGAGGGCTACGCCTACTTCTTTCATGTATTCGTGTCCTGCGCCAAGAAACATATCGTCGCGAATTCCGATTACATCGCTTAGGAAAGAAATCATGTTTGAAGTTTCTCTAACAGTTTCGCCGTGAGCTATTTGAGATTTTCCTTCGTCCAAATCTTGAATTTCTAAACCTAGCAAGTTTGTAGCTGAAGCAAAAGAAAAGCGAGTTCGGGTAGAATTGTCGCGAAATTGCGAAATTGCAAGCCCCGATTCAAACACTTTTGGAGATATATTATTATCTCTCAGAAGTTTAAGTGCTTCTGCTACTAATAATGTTTGCTTTAATTCTGCTTTACTTTTGTCCCAAGTAAGTAGAAAATCTTTTTCGTAAAGCTCTGTTTTTAAGGATTTTAATTCTTTTAGAATTTTATTTAATCTTTTTTTCATTTTGTGATGAGTATTTTGTTTTTAATAAATTATTCTGCTATTTCGTATGCGTACATTGCGTAAAAAGCTGATGCTTTAACTAAATCGTCGATTGGAACTTTTTCGTTAGGAGCATGTGCTAAAACTTCGTTGCCGGGTCCAAATCCGATGAGTGGAATATTGTAATAGCCATTAATGGTTACTCCATTGGTTGAGAATGTCCATTTATCTACTAAAGGTTTTTTTCCAAAAAGTTTTTCAAAGCTGCTAACTCCTTTTTGTACAACTTCATGGTCTTCAGCTATTTTCCAAGTAGGATAATATTTTTCCATTCCATATTTTAAGCCAGTGTAGGCTTTTTCTTCGTAGTACAAAACTTCTACTTTTCCGCCAAAATCTTTTACAATTGCTTCTACTTCTGCTACTGCCGATTCTTTGGTTTCACCCCAAGTTAATCTGCGGTCGAGATGTAGATGAGCGTAATCGGCTACTGCACAAAGCGATGGGCTTCCAGATACAAATTCTGAAATTGTGATACTGCCTTTTCCTAAAAAAGCGTCGAAAGCTAAGCGTTCGTTGAGTTTTTCAACTTCGAGAGCTGCTTTTGAAGCCATGTAAATAGCATTTTTGCCTCTTTCGGGTGCTGAACCGTGTGAGGATATTCCTTTGAAGGTTACTCTTATTTCCATTCGTCCTCTGTGTCCTCTGTAAACATTGAGGTTTGTAGGTTCGGTGCTGATTGCAAAATCGGGTTTGATGCCTTCTTCTTCAACAATGTATTTCCAGCAAAGTCCATCGCAATCTTCTTCCATTACGCTTCCTACAAAATAGATAGTCAGGTCTTTATCAAAGCCAAGCTCTTTTAATATGCGTCCGGAAGTAATAAAAGCTGCTGGTCCGCCTTCTTGGTCAACAGTGCCGCGCCCGTGAACAAATCCATCTTTTATTTCGCCTCCAAGCGGGTCAAAAGTCCAATTTTCGAGATTGCCCAAATCCACCGTATCCATGTGTCCATCAATAGCTAAGATTTTTTTTCCGTTGCCAATTCTGCCGATTACGTTGCCCAAACCATCTATACGCACTTCATCAAAGCCTGCTTCTTCCATTTGCCTTTTTAGTTCTAACTGAACTTCTTCTTCTTGCATGCTTAATGATTTTATTTTCACTAATTTAGAAAGGTTTGTTGCTGTGTAATCTTTGTATTTCTCAGCGAGTTCGTTTATTTTTTGAGCTATTTTTTCCATTTAAATTTTGTTGATTGTTTATAATATATGTTTTAAAAATATTTTTTT
>DZBP01000121.1:0-6575 GCA_022729915.1 Draconibacterium orientale
TTTACAAACATTGTACTACGTAGTTCGCCTAATACTCCTATTTGGGAGTTTGAACTGCTCAATCAAAGCGGTATTATGCTTTCAAACAAAGAGTTACAATTAGAAGATGTTGGTTTTTACATTTATCCCAATCCTACTTCCGAACAAGTTACTTTTTCAATAACTGCAAACGAAACACAACAAACACAACTTTTTTTCTATGCCATTGATGGTAAACAATGCGCAAGCTTTGATATTATGCTATCGAATGGAAAAAATGAATTTGCTCAAAATATTCGTAATTTGGAAAAAGGAATATATTTTGTAAAAATTTTAGTTGATAATAAATACATTACAAAAAAACTAATCGTAAACTAATTTTTTTTAAAGAAATTTAAGAAAAATAAAATGCAAGAATAGGGGTTTTTTAATTATTATTGCATCTTAAATAAAAAATAAACACAAGTGCTATTTTAATTGGATAAAACATTTTGCTTTTAAATAATTTTACTCGCACTTGAAAAAACAAAAAGGCAATGTAGTTAAAGTTTGTTAATTAATTACATGGCTACTTTGTTTAAAAAAAACTTGGTTGTAATGAATCGCAAAATTTTATTACAACCAAGTTACTTCAAAAAAAAAGCAAAATTTTATTTTATTAAATTATAAGATATACTACAAATGCTGGAAAATATTTGGAACTTAATCGTTCGGTACATTAGCAAAGAAAGTAGCCCCGAGGAGGAAAAAAAGCTTGACGAACTCAAAGCTCATGATGAATTTGTGAACCAAACCTTAGAGGAATCGATGGAGATTTGGAACAAAATAAGCCCGCATTATAAAGAATACAACAAAGACAGAATTAAACAATTAAGAAACAATAAAATAAAAGCTGCACTAAAAATTAAACAACAACAACAAATTGTTAGACTGTTAAAAATTGCAGCAATTGTAACCGGTTTTTCGTTTCTTTTATTTTTTTCATATTTTGATTACAAAAGTACAGTTACTTATACAAATCAATCAAATTCGATAAAAAAACACATCTTGCCCGATGGTTCGGAAGTAGTTTTGAACAAAAACGCGGCTTTAACATATTCTAATTCCATTTTGCGAAACTTTGACCGAAAAGTAAAATTAAATGGCGAAGCATATTTCAAAATATCAAAAACTGCTGATAAAAAGCAATTTACAGTTTTCACAAGAGATTTTAGCATTGTAGTATTGGGAACACAATTTAATGTACGCCACGATGCAAACTACACAAGTGTTATGCTTGCTAAAGGAAGCGTTTTATTAACTGATTTTTCTCAAAAACAAATTAAAAATACCATCTTAAAAGTAGGCGAACTGGCTATTTACAACCAAGAAAAGCAAAATCTAAAAATTAAAAAAACCAACAAAACAATACATACAGCATGGCTTTCCGATAAATTGAATTTTCAAGATTTTAATATGCAAGAACTGGCAGAAATGCTACAACTTCTATACAATAAAAAATTGATAATTCAAAACAAAAAATTACAAAATCGAAGAATCAGCGGTTCGGCGCCTTCCGATGATTTAGATTTAGTAATCGAAGCTTTAAAAATTATTTTAAATGCCGAAATAGTCGAAAAGCAAGATTCTATCATTGTAAAGTAAATTCTCTTTATTCACAATTCATTAATTAACAATTACTTACAGTTGTTAAAAGGCAATTTTATTGTCTAAAATTTAATTTTTTTATACTTTGAAACCACTAAAAATAATGCAAATGAAAAAAAATATTTTGTTAAGCATTGTATTCATTCTAAGTTTTTCTTTTTCTGCAATGGCTAACTCAATGCAAAAACCCATTGCCGAGCTTATTAAGCAAATTGAAAGCAAATACAATGTTTTTATTACTTACGATGCAAGCATAACGCAATTGAAAGTAGCTGACGTAAAAGAACTTTTAAGACATAAAAACGTTGAATCCGTTTTAGATATTTTGGTAAAAAACTCAGACATTACTTACAAAAAACTTCGGAAAGACTATTATGTTTTACTAAAAAAGGAAACCGGTAATTCTACTGAAAACAAAGAAATTAAGAATCAGCAATTTACTGTTGAAGGCATTGTTTATGATGAAGATATGCAAACAATGCCCGGAGCAAGCGTGCTAATAAAAGGAACTTCGATTGTAACATTGACCGATTTTGAAGGAAGATTTCAACTTTCGAGCGAACTGGGATCGGGCGTTTTAACTGTTTCGTTCATTGGTTACAAAACCAAAGAAGTAGATTTTAAAGCCAACGAAGCACTGTCAATACAATTAGAATCAGACCTTTTTAACCTCGACGAAATTATTATTTCGGGAGTTGCTGACAATACACCCAGCAAAAAACTTACTGTAACGGTAGTTAAAGTAAAAGGCGAAGACATTAACGAAACTCCGGCTTCGTCGGCTGCCGGAAGTCTTCAAGGAAAAATACCCGGAGTAATGGTAAAAAGTGCTTACGGCTCACCCGGAAGTGGCTCTACCATTCGTTTGAGAGGTTCTACGTCCATTGTGGGAAATCAATCGCCCTTAATTATTATAGACGGCAACATGGTAAATACTTCATTAGCCGACATCAACGTAGATGACATCGAAAGCATTGAAGTAGTTAAAGGCGCAGCTGCCGCTTCGCTATATGGCTCTAAAGCCGGTAGCGGAGTGATTGTTATTACTTCCAAACGAGGAAGTAATTTGCAAAATGGCTCAACCGAAATTACTGTTCGCAACGAAATTGGAATTTCCACTTTGGCTAAAAAAATAAAATTAGCAACTCATCACCCTTACAAATTAGCTGCCGACAACGACCAATTTCCTTACACTAAATACGAAGGTGTAACTTACGACGAACAAGGAAATGTGGTAAGCGGAAATAGAATTTTGACCGACAAACAGTATGCCGACCAAAATTATTCTACCATTAAAGACCATCAAGACGATTTTTACAACAACGGAAACTATTATACCAACTACATCAGTTTGGGAGCTAAACAGGAAAAATTGAATTTGTTTTTATCGTTTGAAAACAACAAGCAAAGTGGTATTATTTTTAATACAGGAGGCTACCAACGTCAAAATTTTCGTTTCAATGCCGATATAAAACTCAACAGCAAACTAACTCTTTCTACTTCAAATTTAATAATCAAATCAAACTCCAACGAACCCGGCTCTGATAATACATTTTTCGACCTTCTTTTTATCAATCCCGATATTGATTTGGAGGCTTTAAACACCGATGGCACCAGCTATAAAATACTACCAGACCACTGGAGTATAGAGGAAAACCCATTGTATCCGCTTTATTACCGTTCGCGCGAAAACAAAAGAAATACATTGATGAGCAATTTATCTTTGAAATACCAGATTTTACCAAATTTATACATCGACACAAAATACACTTACGAAAAGCAAGACAAAAACTGGAATACTTTAACTCCACGCGGCTATCTATCCAACAATGGAGCTAATTACGATGGCAGTATTTATAAAGAAGATTATACTTCTACATTGCAAACTTTTCAGGCAACGGTTAATTACAGCAAAATCTTTAAACCTGTAACCTTCAAAGCCAAAATAAGTTATTTGTTTGAAGACCAGAGCTATACCGATATGTCTGTTACAGGTAACGAATTTATTGCAAACGGAGTGCCTCAATTGAACAATACAAACCCCGAAAAAGCAACATTAAATTCATATCAAGGAATTATTAGAGCTGAAAATATTTTTGGAATTGTAGATATTGATTACTTAGGAAAATATTTATTTTCAGCTCTTTACAGATACGATGGCTCTTCTCTTTTTGGGGCAGATGCACGCTGGAATCCATACTTTAGAGTAGCCGCTGCTTATCGAATATCCGAAGAGTTTTCAATTAAAGGAGTTGACGAATTAAAATTGAGAATTGCTTATGGAACTGCCGGACAACGCCCTGGTTTTTCAAATCAATACGAAACTTGGACTATTTCAAACGGAAATTTAAGTAAATCAACCTTAGGAAATAGAGGTTTAAAGCCTTCAGAATCAAAAGAATTAGAAATGGCTATTGATTTTATGTTTTTAAATAAATTCGATTTTACTGCCAGTTATTCTACAACAACCACCAACGATGCTTTTGCATTAGCACCTCTTCCTGCACATTTGGGCTATCCAAGTCAATGGCAAAACGTAGGGACGTTGCTTTCCAGCTCCATCGAAGCCAGTTTGGGATACAACATCATCAACAAAACCAATGTAAAATGGAAAGTACGTTTTAATTTTGATAAAATTGAACAAAAAATGGAAAAACTTAATATTCCTGAATACCAAACAGGTCCCAACAATTCATTTTTAATCAAAGAAGGCGAAATTTTTGGAATTATGTACGGTTACAAATGGCTCAAAAGCTTAGACGAAATGCAAAACCAATTGTTAACCGGCGAAACCATTGCCGATTATCAAATCAATAGCGATGGATATGTAATTAAAGTCGGCACGGAAGGCACACCACAAGAAAAAGCAATCTTGCTTGATGCCGACAAAGACGGAAAAGCAGATAAAGTGCTTATTGCCGATGGAAATCACAAATTCAATTTAAGTTTTACTTCCAATTTTAGCTACAAAGCCTTCTCTTTGTATTTTCTTTTAGACTGGAAAAATGGAGGTGATATTTATAATTACACCAGACAATACACTTATCGCGACAATCGCGCAATAGAAATAGACCAAAGTTCAAAGCCCGACGACCAAAAGAAAACCATAGCTTATTATAGCAATTTTTACCAAGGTACTGCCGTTAATTCGTATTTTGTAGAAGATGGTTCGTACTTAAAATTACGAGAATTGTCATTGTACTATAAAATTGACAACAAACACATGGGAAAATACTCAAAATGGGCTAAATCGGTACATTTAGGCTTAGTAGCCCGCAATGTATTTACCTTTACCCAATACAAAGGTTACGACCCCGAAGTTGCTTCCGGTTCCGATTTATCTAATTTCCCTTTCGATAATTTTGGATACCCTAACTACAGAACAATCACTGGCTCTGTTGAAATAAAATTCTAAAAAAAAATAATAAAACCAGATAAAAATGAAAAAAATGAACGGCAAAATAATATATATTTTTTTATTAACATTGTTCTTTTCGGCTTGTTCGGATTTAGAGGTCGAATATTTGAACAATCCGGATAGAAATAAATCACTCAGTGATTCGTACACCGTTTTTAATATAGCCAAAGGCTCTATTTTTAATTGGTATATGAACAATACATCAAGTCTTTCGCCGCGAATGGCACTTTGGGTGGCTTCCGACCAAGGAACTTGCTCTTGGGCAAATAGTGGAATGCTCGATTTTTCTATTGAACCTCGCTCTGCTTTTAACAATCACCCCTCTTATACTTATGCCAATGTTTTTGAAAACTACTGGGAAAATACTTATTCTAACCTTTCGCAAGTAAATGATGTTTTGAATGTATTAGAAGGCGGAATGAAAATAGGAGTGAATGGCGAAGACACTGAAATGGTTAGAGCCATAAGTTATTACATACAAGGTTTAAGTTTGGGCTATATAGGTTTGACTTACGACAAAGCTTACATTATGCTCGCTGATACCGACCCGATTACTGTTCAAAAGTCTAATTACCCTGAAGTTATTGAGGCATCTGTCAATTCCTTAAACAAAGCCATTGAAATTTGCCACGCAAATCAATTTGTAGTTCCTGCTGATTGGTTCAATGGTTCGAGCTACACAAACGAAGAACTCGAAGCCTTAGCCCATTCGTATATTGCTCGTTTTATGGTTCAAAGCTCACGCACAAAAGCAGAAAACGATGCATTAAACTGGGCTACTGTTCTCACTCATACCGAAAAAGGAATACAACGCGATTTAAGATTTTTGATGGACGAAGATACTTGGAAAAATTGGTTTTTTTACTATACCGTGCGTCCGGGTTGGGCTAAAATTGATTTGCGAATCATTAATTTGATGGACAACACTTATCCTAAAAAATACCCCGAAACCGGAATTGCTCCCACTCCTGCCGTTTCAAACGACAGACGCTTAGAAAGTGATTTCAACTATGTAGCATCGGTAAATATGAAACCCGAAAGAGGATATTATCATTATTCAAACTACGAATATGCTCGCTACGATTATTATTACCTTGCGGGAGTTAATACCGGAAATTTAGTAGAATTTTATGTAACAGAAAATAAGCTTATGCAAGCCGAAGCTTTAATGCACCTCAATCGCAAAGACGATGCCATTGCTATCATTAATGCCGGAACCAGAACGCTTAGAGGTGGCTTACAAAACATTTCGGCTATGCTCCCCAACCAAATGATTTACAATGCCATTTTTTACGAAAGAGATATTGAACTCATGCTTACCGGCTTTGGAACTGCTTTTTTCGACATGCGTCGTCGTGATATGCTTCAAAAAGGAACACCTTTACATTTGCCTATTCCGGGTGGTCAACTCATGCTAATGGGCGAAGAAATCTATACTTTTGGAGGTGTTTCAAATGCTGACGGAGTAAATGTATCCAATGGAGGTTGGTTTTAATAATTATTTTAATTTTTTATTACAATTATACTACAA
>DZBP01000121.1:6675-9473 GCA_022729915.1 Draconibacterium orientale
TTACAATTATACTACAACCGGTAAGTTTGCCAAAGTTTAAAACTTTGGCAAACTTCTAATTACGAAATAGTTACACAAAAACAAAAGCTCAATGGAGGTTGGTTTTAATAATTATTTTAATTTTTTATTACAATTATACTACAACCGGTAAGTTTGCCAAAGTTTAAAACTTTGGCAAACTTTTAATTACGAAATAGTTACACAAAAACAAAAGCTCAAATGATAACAGTTTGAAGTAAACTCATCGTAAACCATTTTCTAATTTTTTGTTTAAATTAATTTTAACAACTCCTATACAAATGAAGAAAATATTATTTATACTGCTTTTTTTAGTAGCAATTTTTCACGCAAAACAATCCAATTCATGTACAATAGCCGTTATTTCAGGCAAATACACCAAAGACGGTCGCCCGTTGTTATGGAAAAATCGCGATACTTGGGCTTTGAAAAATCAAATTAAATATTTTGATACTGCAAAATACAAATACATGGGGCTTGTAAATTCAGGCGATTCCTTGGGCAAAAGCCTTTGGATTGGAATGAACGAAAAAGGATTTGCCATAATGAACTCAAATTCATATAATTTAACCATTGGCGATACAACTGGACATTCCGGTCTCGAAGGGCATTTGATAAAATATGCACTTGAGAATTTTGCTACGGTACAAGAATTTCAAAACTACCTCGACCAACTACCAAAACCTACCGGACTTGAAGGAAACTTTGGAGTTATCGATGGGCAAGGCGGTGCAGTGCTTTTTGAGTTGGGTTTTAATAGTTACGAAAAATTTGACGCAAACGACCCTAAAATTGCTCCATTTGGTTATGTTTTGCGTGGAAATTACTCTTTTTCGGGTCCTTATGGCGAAGAAAGCAGTGGTTATATTCGTTACAATACAGTAAATGAGTTATTTTACCAGGCGGCGGCAACCAATAATTTTACTGCACAGTTTATTATGCAAAACGTTACTCGTGGTTTAAAACATTCTCTTGTGAAAACCGATTTATACGAACAATATGCCAATGTGCCTGAAAATAATCCTACTTACACATTTTTTCAAGATTTTATTCCCCGCAAAAGTAGTGCTTCGGCTTGCGTTGTGCAAGGCGTTCAAAAAGGAGAAAACCCCGAATTTGCTATTCTTTGGACAGCCGTTGGCTTTCCGCTAACAAGCATGGTAGTACCTACTTGGCTCAAAGCCGAAAATGATTTTCCCGAAATACTCAAAGCCAATTTAAAACTTAAAGATTCACCTATTTGCAATGCCGCATTGACTCTAAAAGCACAATTATTTCCTATTCGATGGGGAAAATTTGCTTCGGACTATATCAATATCAATGCACTCACCAACGCCGATAAAACGGGTATTAGACAAAAAATACAAGTTGATGAAATGCTTATTTTTTCCGAAACGTATAAAAAAATTGACCTTTGGCGCAAAAATGGATTGAAAAAAGAAGAACTAAAAGAATTTAACCGTTGGCTTAATAGTTTTGTGAAAGATTCATATAAGAAAAATTTCAATTTAGATATTTAATACGTAGCAAACCAAATTTTATTGTATATCTCACTTTGATAAGTGCTTTAAATGCAGTTAATTACAATAAGTTTTACTCCAAGTAAAATAGCACGGCTGCTTCTAATTAATTAATTTAGAAAAATTTACAAGTTTATTTTAAAAACTATTAAACATCAACAAATGATAAGAATATATGTATTTGTATTTGGTATTTTTTTCTTATTATCGTGCCAAACAAAACAAAATGAAAAAGAATATTCCGAAAAAAAAATAAAAGTTGCCGTGTTTAATGGCAATGGAGCAAGCGCAACTTGTATTTTAGAATCGTTAGAAGCACTCAAAATAGATTCTGGAATTATAGCCGAAGAAATATCAGCGTGGCAAATTCAAAACGGCAAATTATCTGAGTTTGATGCCATTTTATTCCCTGGCGGAAGCGGCAGTAAGGAATTGCTTGATTTGGGCGAACAAGGCAAACAAAAAATTCATGAGTTTATCGAAAAGCAAGGCGGTGGAATTATTGGTATTTGCGCAGGTGGCTATTTATTGAGCAAAACTCCGACCTACCCAAGCCTTGAGCTGGCTAATGCAATGAACATCGACAGACAACATTACGAAAGAGGCAGAGGTTTAGTCGAATTCAAATTGTCTTCAAAAGGCGAAAGCTATTTTCCCGAACTTCAAAATCACAAACTGTTTCTACAATATTTTGATGGACCTATACTCCAGCCAATTGACAGCATCGCACGCTACGATGAGTTGGCTACTTACCTCACTGATATTCACGTAAATACAGGCACACCACAAGGCATTACGCCCAACAAAGGATTTATGCTTACACAAAAAATTGGAAAAGGCAAGTTAGTTATCGTAGCCGGACACCCCGAAGCAACTCCCGGAATGCGCTGGATGGTGCCTCGAATGGCTCGAATTGTAACCAACTCGCAACTAATTTCTTACAACAAAAAGTGGGTACGTCCGGAAATTAACAACAAAGAAATACTATTTACTTCCGATTTGAAAAAAGCCGAAGAACTTTATTTTTGGAAATTGCTCAACGATACCGTAACGGTGCAACTTCAAGCAATGGACAGTTTGTTTGCCTTGCGTTCGCGTCCGGCAGTGCGCTGGTATGTAGGTTTGCTAAGAAATAACAAAGCCGAAATTCGCAAAAAAGCGGCATTTTTACTTGCCGAAACGGAATATACCGATGCACTCAACGATTTAAAAGCAGCTTGGCGTTTAGAAACCGACAACGAAACTAAAAAAATAATGAAA
>DZBP01000122.1 GCA_022729915.1 Draconibacterium orientale
CGTGTAGCAGCTTACAAAATGCGTGTAGCAACTTACAAAGAGCGTGTAGCAGCTTACAAAGGACGTGTAGCAACCTTCCAAGGCACCGTACCAAGCTCCTTTGCCACCGTACCAACTTACAAAGGACGTGTAGCAAAGAGCTAATTTAATAATTATTCTACGAAACTAAAAAAATAAAATTTCAGTTAGATATCTAATAAATACAACTTTATACATAAAAAGTTTAAGCTTTAATTTTAGGAAAAACTAATTTCCTCCCCAGTTTTCTCTATCCAAGCTTCGGTATTGGATAGCTTCGGCTAAATGTTCTACCCGTATGTCGGTGCTTGAGTCTAAATCGGCTATTGTTCTGGATACTTTCAAAATTCTATCGTAAGCTCTTGCCGAAAGTCCTAGCTTGTCCATTGCGTTTTTTAAGAGCGAAACGCCTGTTTCATCTAGCTTGCAATATTCGCGAATCATTTTGCTGCTCATTTGTGCGTTGCTGTGAACTCCCAGATTGTCTTTGAAACGCTCGCTTTGAATTTCGCGTGCTTTGATTACTCTTTTGCGCACCTCATCGCTCGACTCGGAAAGTCGTTTTTCGGAAAGTTCTTTAAAAGGCACCGGAATTACTTCTATATGAATATCAATGCGATCGAGTAGCGGACCCGAAATTTTGTTTAAGTAACGTTGTACCATTCCGGCACCGCAAACACATTCTTTTTCGGGGTGATTGTAATAACCGCACGGACAAGGATTCATCGAAGCGACCAACATAAAATTAGCGGGATATTCTACCGAAAATTTAGCTCTCGATATGGTAATTTGATTGTCTTCGAGAGGTTGGCGCATCACTTCGAGTACGGTGCGTTTAAATTCGGGCAATTCGTCTAAAAACAACACTCCGTTGTGAGCCAGCGAAATTTCGCCCGGCTGCGGATACTGACCACCTCCCACCAAAGCCACATCGCTAATGGTATGATGTGGCGAACGAAACGGACGCTGATTGATGAGTGAAGTATTGCTTGAAACTTTACCTGCAACGGAATGAATTTTAGTCGTTTCGAGGGCTTCGTGAATATTCAAAGGAGGCAAAATGGTCGATAAACGTTTGGCAAGCATGGTTTTGCCCGAACCCGGAGGTCCTATCATGATAATGTTGTGTCCGCCGGCTGCCGCTACTTCGAGCGAACGTTTTACGTTTTCTTGTCCTTTAACATCAGAAAAATCGAAGTCGTAGGTTTTTATATTTTCGAGAAATTGTTTGCGGGTATCGATTACAATTTGTTGTAAGTCATTGTCGCCATTAAAAAAATCGATAACTTCTTTAATGTTTTCTACGCCAAATACTTTCAATTTGTCTACCACGGCGGCTTCGTTGGCATTTTGTTTTGGCAAAATAAAACCTTCAAAACCTTCGGCTCTGGCTTGAATTGCAATGGGCAGCGCGCCTCTAATAGGCTGCAAACTACCATCTAACGACAATTCGCCCATAATCATATACTTATGCACTTCGGTATTGAGAATTTGTTCGTCGGCAGCCAAAATTCCGATGGCAATGGTCAAATCGTAAGCCGAACCTTCTTTGCGTATGTCGGCAGGTGCCATGTTGATGACAACTTTTTTGCCCGGCATGCGGTAATTGTATTGGCGCAAAGCCGATTCTATGCGTTGTTGGCTCTCTTTCACCGCGTTATCGGGCAATCCAACCATAAAAAAATTCACCCCTTGCGATACACTTACCTCTACTGTAATGGTGGTGGCTTTTACTCCAAATACTGCGCTGCCGAAGGTTTTTATCAACATATCATTTAAATTTTATGGTTTTTAATGCTTCAACTAACTTTTTTAGCAAATCAAAAACCAACAGTAAATACCAAATTTCTTTTTATTTGTGTTTAGATATTCCTAACGTGCTCTTAAACCGTTGAAGATTTGAGTCAAAATATCGTTGAGGTTGTATTTCCAATGCCATTCGGGGTAATGAGTTTTGAACTTAGTCAAATCGCTAATGTACCAAATGTGGTCGCCAATGCGATTGTTTTCGGAGTAAGAATAATTCATTTTGTTACCTGTAATGTTTTCGCAAATTTCAATGGCTTCCGTCATCGAACAATTTGAAAACCTTCCGCCTCCGGCGTTGTAAACTTCTCCTTGACGTGGATTTTGGTAAAAATGCCAAAACATATTTATCAAATCCCAACTGTGAATATTGTCGCGCACTTGCTTGCCTTTGTACCCAAAAACGGTATAATGCGTTCCGGTAATAGCACATTTCATCAAGTACGACAAAAAGCCATGTAGTTGAGTACCTGAGTGATTAGGTCCAGTAAGGCAACCACCTCTAAAAACACCCACATTCATGTTGAAATATTTTCCGTATTCTTGCGCCATTACATCGGCAGCTACTTTCGACGCACCAAAAAGTGAATGTTTCGATTGGTCTATGCTCATGTTTTCATTTATTCCTTCTTTGTAATAACTATGATTTTCAGCTATTTCCCAACGTTTGTCTAATTCTACTAAAGGCAAATAATTAGGAGTATCGCCATAAACTTTGTTGGTAGAAGTGAAAATAAAAACCGCTTTTTCGCAATACTTACGAGTTGCTTCGAGCAAGTTTAAAGTGCCGTTTGCATTTACTGAAAAGTCGGTAAAAGGCTCATTTGCAGCCCAATCGTGGCTTGGTTGTGCGGCAGTGTGTATTACTAATTTGATGTCGCTCCCAAACTGTGCAAAAACTTTTTCCACTTCGGAGTAATTTCTAATATCAATGTCGAAATGCTTATAGTTTTGTACTGTTTCAATAAGTTTTTGCTTACTCCACTCTGTGGAAGCGTTTTCGCCAAAAAAATATTTGCGCATGTTGTTGTCAATTCCAACAACTAAATCAAATTTTTCGCTGAAAAAATTCACCGATTCGCTACCGATTAATCCGGCTGCGCCTGTAACAACTGCTATATTCATTTTCGTGTTTTGTTTTGATTGTCAATACTTTTGCTACTCAAAATAATTAAGCACCAGTGCTATTTTAATTTGAGCAAATCTTTTTGTAATCAAATAGATTCTAAGCACTTTGCAAAACGAAATATATAATTAAATTTGGTTCACTACTTATCTAAATATTTGAGAAAATAAATTTTCAAATTCGTCCTCCTCCTCATCCTCTACTTCTAGTTGCTTTATCACATTTAGAACTTCTTTTTTAGAAAGGTTATTTCCTAGCACAGTGTCAATTTCTTCTAAAATTGAAATATCTTTAAGATAATCCTTTTCCATGTATTGTATTTTTTTTATTGCTGAATTTTCAGGAAAATAAATTAAGTCTTGCAAAATGCTGTATCGTGGGTTTTCGTTTTGCATGCGTAGTTTGGCTTCCAATTCTCTTACTTGGTCTTTGAGCATATCATTAAAGACTTTAAGTTTCTCTTCAGATAATTGCTCTATATTGCTTGTATCTTGACTTATCCATTCTATTTCAAGTTTCAATAATGCCGTAATGTCTTTCTCGTTGTAAGCCACTGTTACTTTTTTCATTATTTCTTCTTTTATAAGTTTTTGCTCCTCGTCGGTTTCAGTGTCGGGGTGCAAAATTTTTACCAACGAAATATAGATGCTTCTAAGCGTTTTTACTTGTTGTTTTTCTTCTAATTCTTTTACCATTTCGGCTTTAATTTGTTGCGGTGTTTTTTTTCTATTTTTCTTTTTACTTTGATTTTGTTCTTCTTTTTGCTTTATTTTTTCTTGAATTTCTTGCGAAGCACTTGCAAAGTCTTCGGGTGTTTCAAATTTGGTAAAATCAACATCAACACCCGTCATGTCTTTAAAAAACATCGAAAGTTTGCGCTTTTCTTCTTCTACAATTTCTTCATAAGAAAAGGCACTCCATTTATTAAAAAGCGACGTTACTTGTTCGTCTGGAGCAATTGTTTCAAACGAAATTTCGAGTAAGTAACAAATTACACTGCCCAATCTTTTAAGTTGTTGTTTTGAGAAATTTAGAAGTTTGGCAGAATTAGAAAGAGCTTCCGCTATTTTAACGTTAAGCTCCTGCTCTTTTGCCATAAGAGGAGTTATTTTTTCCGTAAATAAAACAAATAAGGCTTCATTTTTTTTGTACGATTGCTCTGTTTTTTTTTCTATTTGACTTATCTGTGCAGTAAGTTTATTAAAAAGTTTTTGGCTTTTTGTCAATATTTTTGTGCCGGATTTTGATATTTCTAGCTTATTATTTTTCTTTGCTTCCATTTCCATTTCAATTTATTTATACGTTTGTTTTTTTGTTTACTCTTTTATTTTCAATAGTTTAACTATTTATATTCTCATTTTTTATTATTCAAAAGTAACTATTTTTTTAAAATTATCAAAACGACTGAATTTATTTGCAAAAATAGTTCGTGTTGTTCCGCGTCGATTTCATTTTGTTTTCTTATGAAATAAACTCTTTTAGATTGGAATGTAAAATAAAATTCAACTCCGATTTGTCATTTATAGGGGTTTCTACAAACAGAAATCCAAATATTAAGTATTTTTGATGATTTACCTTGCGCAGATTCAAAATTTTATTGAAGTTTAAGATTAACTTATCGTAGTTAAAGCTTTTAATATCAATAGTTTCAATACCAGTGCTATTATCTAAAACGATAAGACTAAATTCGGCATTTTCTTTGCCTTTAAAAATCTTGTTCCAATCGGGTTTTAACCCTTTTTGATAACATTCATACGAATTAAGTTGGTACGCAAACCAAGTTAAATCGGCAGTTGTGCACCAACCACCAAAACGCATAGGATTTACTTCAATCGGAATTACTTTCCCCTGAGCATCTACTCTAACTTCTACGTGTGCAGGATAATTTTTAAGTTTGGCTAAATTGCCAATCGTTTGCAAAAAGATTTCCATTTTTTGCATATTAGTTTCAATTATCTGTTTTGATGTGCTATACACACGGTCATTTACATCTTTACCTGAAGAAAAAAGGTGGTGCATAATATTCAAAACTGTAACTTTGCCTTCAGAATCGAAGTAACAATCCAAAGCATATTCGTCGCCTTCAATATTTTGTTCGATAATAAATTGTGAGGTATTTAATACTATTTCGGGATAAACTCCTTTTTGAACTTCTATCTCGTGCTTAATTTCAGCCAGAACATTTTTCCAACTTTCAGTATTTTCTACTTTGTGTACGCCCAAGCTAAAAAAGCCAATTGCCGGTTTAATTACAAAAGGATAACTAAAATTGCTCACATCTAACTCATCGAGTTTTTCAAACAGGATTCCTTGAAAGAAAAAATCGGGAAACATTGGTTTTATCAATTCTCTAAATAACACTTTGTTTTTGAACAACTTATTATTAGCCGCAAAAGCAGAGCGTGGCAAATGTGTCTCAACCCATTCGATTGCATTTTCTGAGTTAGTATAAAGAGGCACTTTAGCACTTCCATCAAACAGATTTACAGCTTCTTGCTCCATTACAAAATGAATCGAAAGCCCATAAAGTTCTTTTTCGGCAAAAGGTGTTTTTATTACTTGTATCTGGGTTTGTACTAAAGTTTCTTTCAGAAAATCAGAAACATACGGCTTATCTATTAATATCATATTTTGGATTTTAAAAAGTATAAATATTTCTCAAAGATAAAAAAGACTTCAAACACTGCAAATGAGAATGTAATTTTATTTCTCAAATGAATACAAAAAAGTCGAAATGTTGGTTTGTTTAGATTTTATTTAAAAAAATCTAAATTCTAAAAAAAGAAAGCATCAGATTAAATGCTATAAAACTGCATGTTAAGTTACTAGGCTATTTAATTATAGAACAAATCTATTTTTGCAAAAAGAATTTTATACACTTAATACAATTAAATATCTTATTAATTTTGATTCGTTCCTTTAAAAACATTTACTCAATCTTTTTTTATTTATAAATTTTAGATTATGTGTTAAATGTTTTTTTGTTAAAAAAAAAAAATGTATTTTTGTTGTTCGTTTACAATATCTATTTGTAATAAAATTTTCATTAAAAAATTAAGATAAATCACAATGGAAGCTTTGATTATCAATAAGACAGAGGACACGCCGGGTGTAGAATTTAACCCGTCAAAGGGATATTTTATGATTTCAGATAGATCTTGGCCTGAAAATGCTATCGATTTCTACAAACCAATTTTTGATTGGCTCGATGAATATATGAAAAATCCTAATCCAACATCTATTTTCGAATTTAATTTGGAATATTTTAATACTGCTTCTGCCAAGCAAATAGCTAGACTTTTGCTTCAGCTTGAGAAATTTTCAAAAAAAACTGATATTATTATTCGTTGGCATTATGATAAAGAAGATTTAGATATGCTCACCTCTGGTTCTAGGTATGCTAAGTTGTTGAATATTAAATATGAATTTGTAGAACATTAATAAAAATAGCTTTTTATTAATTAAAAAAATGTTTGTTTTTTTAAGTAAAAACAAACATTTTTTTTATTTTAGATAGAACCAATTTATTTTATTCAGAAGTATCTAAATTTACTTGTGTATTTTATTTTTTTTTCTTAACATTCTATTTTTAAGCCTATTAACAGAACATCGTCAATTTGTTTGTTGTTTCCACGCCACTCGTCAAATTTCCAAGCCATTAGTTTTCCTTGCTCTTCGAGCGATAAATGCTGATTGGCAAGCAATATTTTTTTGAGGTTCAATTTCATAAACTTAGAATTATTCTCACCTCCAAATTGGTCTTGATAACCGTCGGACATCATATACAATGTAGTATCGTCATCAAGAAAAATAGTGTGATTGGTAAAGTTTACCACTTTGTTTAGCAACATTTCGTCGCCAATCGAAAAAATATCTCCTTCTATTTCTTGCAATTCGTTGCCTGTAACAATAAAAACAGAATGATTTGCAGCCGCAATTTCTATCTCTTTGTTTTCTTTGTCGATAACACAAAGCGTAATGTCCATGCCGTCTTTAGGGTCATTATCTCTGCCTTGATTTAAGGTATTCACAATGCCTTCGTGCAGCTTGTCAAGAATCATTGCAGGGTGCATTAAGTTTTTTTCGTTTACAATTTCGTTGAGTAACGTATTGCCTATCATGCTCATAAAAGCTCCTGGAACACTGTGTCCGGTGCAATCGACAGCAGCAATAATTTGTTTTCCATTTTTGGCAGAATACCAATAAAAATCGCCGCTTACTATATCGCGAGGTCTATAAAAGATAAACGAATTAGGAAAATTGATTTGAATTGCTTTTTGCGAAGGCAAAATAGCTTCTTGTATTTTGCTGGCATAAACAATGCTTTGTTCTATTTGTTGGTTTTTATCGCCAAGCTCTTTGTTCAGTATTTCAAGTTTTTCGTTGCTGGCAATAATCTCGGCTTTTTGTTTTTCCAAAGCAGTATTCAAACTTCTGAGGCTAAGATTTTTCATCGAAATTTCATCTTTTTGCTGTTCTAATTGAATATTTTTTTCAGCTAAAAGTTTGTTGGCTTTCTTTTTTTGTCTGAATTGAAAGAAAACAAGAACAAATATAATGAAAATAATGCCAATAATGCCAAAGAGAATGTATTTTTCGGTTTGAGCTTTTTGAATTTCGGCTTTACGTTTTCCGAGCTCAAGGTCATTAATTTTTTTAGTTTGGTTGAGCAAATCTATTTCCATTTGCTGCTCTTTTGTAAGTTTAGCGGCATTTTGGAGCGAATCTTTAGTAAGAGCAAATTCCAATTCTGTTAGTTTCAATTTTAAACGAGCGGCAGTAGCTTGTGCAAGGGCAACAGCTTGTTTTTTTTCAAGTTCTAATTTTTCGGTGCCCATTACATAACTATCGAACGAGGTAAAATAGCCATAATTGAGTTTCCAATTTTCTAAATCGCCTATTGCTTGGTAGTTATCGGCAAGCTCGCTATAACATGAGCGAAGAAGCTTTTGATTCTCTTTTTCTTCCAATGCATAGCTAAGGCTTTCTTTGAGTGTAGCAATAGCTTCATTGTGCATTTTTAGCTCTTTTTGAGTCATTGCAATGTTATTCAAACACTCTATTATTTTAATTTTGTCTTTAGAATCGCGAGTAACTTCAAGGGCTTTTTGGAAATGGAAAAGGGCTTTTGTGTCGTTTCCCATATCGGTATAAACGAAGGCTAGATTGTTGTTTAATTGTTTGATAGCGTTTTTGTTACCTAACTGTTTACTCAGTTCGAGTGTTTTTTCAAAATAGGATATTGCTTCGGTGTATAAGTTGTTATCCCAATAAATAGAAGCGACTTTATTATAGTTTGCGACCGCCATATTTTCATTGTTTTCGTTCAAAAAACGCTCGGCGAGCTGAATATAACCAGCTATTTCTGCCTTTTTAGTGGAGCTTAACTCTTGAGCAAGCAACACACTACCGGTTGAAAGAAATACAAGCAATAGTAAATATATTTGCTTTTTTATCATGCGGTTTTCATTCCTTTTGGTTAGCAATTTAAAAACAGTGCAAGTTACATTTTTTTTTTTTCTAATAAAAATTATTTTAATTTTTTCTTAAAAAAAAGCGTTGAATAATCTGTTTTTATAAAAAAGTGCAAAAAAATCATTTTACACTTTGTGCAAAAATATTGCCAAAGCATAAGGCTTTGGCAATGTTTTTATTATTAAAGATTTGTTTATTAATATATTGTGTATTAATAAGTCAGACTTTTATGATTCGAATATGGGAATCCGTTTTTATGTCTGTAATTCAATTTATTAAAAGAAATCAGTATCTCTGTATTCATTTTCATACGAAGGGTCGTTTCCGTCGTACTCGTTGCAATTGAGTATAATATCTATACTTTGCTCAGGAGCAATGAATTTTTCGTCCATCGTGTAGCCAAGTTTAGCGTTAGCATATACTTTTTGCATATACAAAGCCCAAATAGGAAGTGCCATATTTGCACCTTGTCCTAATGCGGTTCTATCGAAGTGAATGCTTCGGATTTCGCCACCTACCCATGCACCTGAAACAAGGCTTGGTGTCATTCCGATGAACCAACCGTCGGAGTTTTCGTTGGTTGTACCTGTTTTTCCGGCTATTTCGTTGTTGAGCTTGTAAGTTGTGTACATGCGTGTACTTGTTCCTCCTTGAATTACTCCACGAAGCATTTGTAGCATTACCCAAGCAGTTTCTTCGCTCATGGCTTGTTCTTTTCCTGCTTTAAAAGTTGCAATGGTATTGCCGTTTTTGTCTTCTATTCGAGTAACAAAAATTGGCTCGGTATAAATGCCTTTGTTGGCAAATGTAGTGTAAGCACCTACCATTTCGGCAAGCGTAACCTCTGCCGCTCCTACACAAATAGATGGCACTGGTTCTATAAAACTTTTCACTCCCATTTGTTTCGCTAATTCAATAACAGTAACAGGGTCGATTTGTTTCATAATCCAAGCCGAAATTTGGTTATACGAACTGGCTAAACCACGTTTCACTGTAACGTAAGGTCCTCTATCGTTA